>CAYTLM010000102.1:0-7238 GCA_964438485.1 uncultured Leptospirales bacterium
GGATATAGATACGATGAACTACCTGTTGAATTTTAATATTCGACAGGCAAGGGGGCGGCGGGCAAGGTTTTTTTTAGAAAAAAAATTAATTCCGTCGGGGGTTTGCCGACTTTTTTGTTTATTAATAATTATAGGTAGATGTAAGCCACAAAAAAGAGGGATAATTATAAAGATGGGGTCAGAGCAGTAATTTACGATAAAAATTACTTGCCAACATATAGTAAAAAATTATTTGCTATAGCATATACTCAAAAAATAATAAATGAACAGGTGAAGAATGGATTTATCTCATATCAGAAATTTTTCAATCATAGCACACATTGACCATGGGAAATCCACCCTTGCAGACAGGCTTATTGAACGATGCAGCCTTGTAAGCCAGCGTGATAAGAAAAACCAGATGCTGGATACTATGGATATTGAAAGAGAAAGGGGCATTACAATAAAATCAACTGCAATTACCCTCAGCTATACTGCTAATAATGGAGAAGAGTACATATTCAACCTTATTGACACTCCAGGACACGTGGATTTCACCTATGAAGTTTCCAGAGCTCTTAGCTCCTGCGACGGAGTTATCCTCATTATTGACGCATCACAGGGTGTTGAAGCCCAGACCATAGCCAACCTTTATCTTGCAATGGACAATGATCTGGAAATACTCCCTGTTATAAATAAAATCGACATGCCCAGCGCAGATATAGATGCAACAAAGAAACAGATTGAAAACACACTGGGTCTTGATCCTGAAACAGCAGTTTTAACCTCTGCAAAACAGGGAATTGGCATTGATGAACTGGTGGAAAGAATTGTTGAATTTATCCCTCCTCCAAAAGGCGAAAAAAACAAGCCTTTAAAAGCCCTTATTTTTGACTCATTCTATGACCAGTACCTGGGAGCTGTTATAAAGGTACGGGTTTTCAATGGCTCTGTTAAAAAAGATGATGAAATTCAGCTATACTCAACCGGAAAAGTTTTTACTGTAATTGAAGTTGGTATTTTTCAAATGACCATGGAGGATGTTAAAGAACTTGGCCCTGGAGAGGTTGGATACATTGTTGCAGGAATTAAAAGCGTTGGTGACACTAAAATAGGCGATACTGTTACACTTGCCAATAATCCTGCAGAGGAACCCCTTAAGGGGTTTAAAGATGTCAAGTCCATGGTTTTTTCAGGACTTTATCCCATGTACAGTGATGAATATCAGGCTTTACGGGACGCTCTGCATAAGCTCCAGCTCAATGATGCCTCACTCCTTTTTGAACAGGATAATTCATACGCTTTGGGATTTGGATTCAGATGCGGATATCTTGGGCTGCTTCACATGGAAATTGTACAGGAAAGACTTGAGAGAGAATTTGGCTTATCCCTTATTACTACAGCACCAAGTGTTCAGTACCAGATATACCTTCAAAACGGAAAGATGCTCACTATAGATAATCCTGTAAACTTCCCTGAGCCTGGAACAATTGACAAAATTGAGGAACCCTATGTGCTTGCATCAATAGTTGCTCCAAATGACTATGTGGGAAACATAATGCAGCTTGTTACTGAAAGCAGGGGTATCCACAAAAACATGGAATATATTACCCCAACAAGAGTGCAGCTCTCATATGAACTTCCTTTATCTGAAATAGTTTTTAATTTTTACGATAAGCTTAAATCCATATCCAGGGGTTATGCCTCATTCGATTATGACCCGATAGATTTTCGTGAATCCGAAATGGTCAAGGTGGACATTCTGGTCAATAGCGAACCTGTGGACGCACTTTCTTTTATTGTGCACAAAGACAAGGCACGAATAAGAGGGAAGGATATAATTGAAAAGCTTAAGGATATAATCCCAAAACACCAGTTTAAAATTCCCATTCAGGCAGCTATTGGAGCAACAATCATAGGCAGGGAAAATATTTCCGCCTTGCGCAAGGATGTTACTGCAAAATGCTATGGCGGAGATATTTCAAGAAAAAGAAAGCTTCTGGAAAAGCAAAAGGATGGGAAGAAAAGAATGAAAATGATTGGATCTGTTGAATTGCCACAGGAGGCATTTATGACAATCCTGAAAATTGATTAGAAACAAAAACCGGATTTATATAGATGATAAAAATAGTAAACCTGAGTAAATCCTTTGGCGTGCGTGAACTTTTTAATGATGTCAGCTTTAATGTAAACCAGGGTGAAAGAATAGGCCTTGCAGGCAGAAACGGCCATGGCAAAACTACCCTTCTGAAAATAATAATAAAAGAAGAGTTCCCTGACTCCGGTGAAGTAATTATTCCCAGAAACTATACAATAGGACATGTGACACAGCATCTTGCCTTTACCATGGACACAGTAATTGATGAGGGATGCCTGGGCCTGCCAGAACATAACAAAGACGACAGATGGAAAGTGGAAAAAATTCTTTCAGGTCTTGGCTTTTCTGAAGATGACATGAATAAAAATCCTGCCCTGATTTCAGGAGGATATCAGGTAAGGCTTAACCTGGCTAAAACCCTGGCATCTGAACCGGACATGCTGCTTCTTGATGAACCTACAAACTACCTTGATATTATATCCATAAGATGGCTTGCTTCATTTTTAAGACAATGGAAAGGCGAGATTATACTCATCACTCATGACAGATCTTTCATGGACTCTGTGATTACACACACTGTAGGCATTCATAGAAAAAAAATAAGAAAAATTCAGGGAACAACAGAAAAGCTCTATGAGCAGATCCTCAAGGAAGAAGAGATATATGAAAAAACAAGAATTAATGATGAGAAGAAGAGAAAAGAGGTAGAGCTTTTTATCACAAGATTCAGGGCAAAGGCAAGGCTTGCAGGCATGGTACAGTCAAGGATAAAATCCTTGGAAAAGCAGAGAAATCTTGACAGGCTTGAAAATATTCAAAATCTTGATTTTTCCTTTAACTATAAAGACTTTAATGCAAAAACAATAATGACTGTTAAAGATCTTTCCTTTGAATATAACAAAGAAACCCCAATAGTAAAGGACTTCAACCTTACCATAGGGAGTGAGGATAGAATCTGCGTAATTGGTAAAAACGGCAAAGGGAAAACCACTCTGCTTAAACTTTTATCAGAAAATCTCAAACCCCAGAGCGGCAGCATAAACATACACGCTAACGCAGAAACCGGATATTTTGCACAAACAAACATAGTCAATCTTAACCCCAACTTTACTATTGAAGAGGAGCTTATTACAGCAGGATGTGAAAAGCAGATGGCGCGCAACATTGCAGGTGCTATGATGTTTGAGGGTGATGAAGCTTTGAAAAAAATAGATGTTCTTTCTGGGGGAGAAAAAAGCCGTGTTCTTCTGGGAAAAATTTTAGCTACACCATCCAATCTTCTTTTCCTTGATGAGCCTACAAATCATCTGGATATGGAATCATCAGAAGCCCTGCTTGATGCAATAGACGCATTTCAGGGTGCAATTTTAATGGTTACTCACAATGAAACTTTTCTTCACTCAATTGCAAACAGATTTATTGTTTTTCAACAAAGCGGTGTCAGCATTTACGAAGGTTCATACAGCAGCTTTCTTGAAAAAATAGGATGGGACGAAGAAACCAGTGAAGACAAAAAATCAGATGACAAAAACAGAAAAGAGATAACAGCTATTAATAAAAAGGATTCACGAAAAATAAGATCTGAAATACTTCAAAGAAAAAACCGGGAATTAAAGCCCATTGAAGAACGCCTCTTCTCTGTTGAAGAAAAAATAGATGAAAAAGAAAAAACACTCCTGACTAAAAACAATGAAATGATAGAAGCAGCTGCCTCAGGTGACAGCAAAAAAATAAGCCTTCTTTCAATTGAAATTCATTCCCTTAAAAAAACAATTGATGAGCTTTTTCTTGAATTTGAAGAGCTCACATCCTCTGTGGAAAACATGCAGCATAGCTTTGACAATGAGCTTAAAAACCTGGCTGTTTAAAGCATCTTTTCACATATATTAAAAAGAGGAGTTTCTTTAAGCTCCTGAGAAATTGCAGATTCTGTCATGTATAAATAAGGGAGCATCTCTGTCTGAATACTAAAGGGAACAGTATCATTTTTTAAAAATAAACTGCACTTATCAGCAAGATCACTCAAGGATCTGTAATAGGCGTTTTCATCAAAAATAAAATCCCCATTGCTGTTATAAAACTCCATGTCCCTTGAAATAATAAAATTAATATCATCACAGGAAAAATAAACCTGTATGCTGTTTCCAAATCCATTTGCATCAATAATTTCAAGTATGCTGATTCTGTTTTCATCAACAGCAATGTTTCTTTTAATAAAGTCCTTTTCCCTTTCTGCAATTTCCATATTCATTCCTGCAACAAGGATTTTAACACCCTCAATTCTCTTATGTTTAAACTGAAAAATATTATCAGCACCATAGGGTTCTGCAGGATAAATACGAGATTCAGCAATCCCCTGACCTGAACCATAAAATCCAAATCTTTTAAGATTCATTGAAGAATAGTAACCGATTTTTTCAAGCAACCCAAAAAGAGTTTCCTTTAAAAAAGTTGTGGAATATGAAAGATGGGAATGAGTAACACCCTGGAAATGAATTACAGAGCGAAATTTTTCTTTAAATAAATATGGGAGAAGAAAAAGCTCAATTTCAGATAAAGGGGTAAACTCACCTGCGCTTATATAAAAAGTTGAATGCCCAGGATGCTCTGGTTTAAAAGCAATATCACCCTCTATTTCAGTGAGGATTCCAAAACCCGATTCAATGACAACCTGCTTTAAATCTGAGTATATGGGAGTTATCCAGTCCAATCCGGCTATGCTGTCAAAAGCGCCCTTTAAAAGAACTGACTCGTTTTTCAGTAAAGAAATAGAAAGAGCCTGTCTTATTAAGGGCCAGTCTATGTTTTTAAATTCAAACTCTTTCAATTCCCAAATGCCTCACATTAATATGCCAGATTATTTCAGATAGGGTTTTAGTACATCCGGTATGGTTATGTTCCCATCACTGGTTTGATAGTTTTCAATAATAGCAGCCATTGTTCTTCCAGCTGCAAGCCCTGACCCATTAAGAGTGTGGAGGTATGCAGGCTTTTCACCCTTCTCCTTTCTGTAGCGGATAAGCGCACGCCTTGCCTGATAATCGAGAAAATTTGAGCAGGATGATATTTCCAGATAACGGTTAAGCCCTGGCATCCATACTTCAATATCATAGGTTTTTGTTGAAGATGCAGATGTATCACCACTGCAAAGCAGAACAACGCGATAATGAAGGTTTAGCCTTTTCAATACCTCTTCTGCATTAAGGGTAAGTTTTTCCAGCTCATCAAAAGATTTTTCCGGTTCAACAAACTTTACAAGCTCAACCTTTTGAAACTGGTGAACCCTTACCAGTCCACGAGTGTCCCTCCCAGCTGCACCAGCTTCACGCCTGAAACAGGAGGACTGCATTGTAACATATATGGGTAAATCCTCCCCTTCTATTATTTCATCTCTGTATAAATTTGTTAGCGTTACCTCAGCTGTAGGGATAAGGGATAGCCCGTCACGCTCCATCCTGTAATATTCATCTTTAAACTTTGGATACTGACCAGTACCTGTCATGCTCTCATCATTCACTATAAAGGGACCGAATGTTTCTGTATAGCCATGCTCCTTTGTATGAAGGTCGAGCATGAAGTTTATTATTGCCCTTTCAAGAGAAGCAGCAAGCCCCTTGTAAACATAAAATCTGGCTCCTGCAAGCTTTACTCCTCTTTCAAAATCAAGGATGTCCAAATCAGTACCAATATCATAATGGGTTTTAGGCTCAAAATTAAATTCAGGCTTTTTACCCCATTCCCTTATAATTATATTATCAGTATCATCCTTCCCTTCTGGAACAGATGGATCGAGTACATTAGGTATTGACAGATGCATATCGTTAAATTTTAAATTAAGCTCCTCAAGGCTATTTGAGAAAGATTTAAGCTCTGCTGAAATTGCCTGGACTTCTTTCATTTCATCATCTGCATCCTTCCCCTGGGATTTCAGCTGTCCCACAGTTTTTGAAAGTTTATTCCGCCTTTCTCTAAGCTCATCTGAGCGGATCGCAAGCTCCCTTCTTTGCTCATCAACAGCTTTTAATTCATCAATATTCACAGCATCGCTCATATGCCTTTTTTCCAGCAATGCTCTTATGGATTCTATATCATCCCTTATCAGCTTTGGATCGATCATGGAGTCAAACCTCTTATCTTAATTTTCGTTCTTAATTTAGTACAGGCAGACTCAATATTTTGTCAAGAGGTAAAATGTCGCAAGGAACAGGCATGCCTGTTCCTTGCACTTGCGCAGAAAGCACAGAGAAATAATATTTTTCAAAATTCTTTGCATATTGTATTGCAATAATTATAGAGAAGGTTTTTAATGAGCAACCTTTAAAGGCAATATTGAAAATGAAAATAGATATATTTCAACATATAAAAAATTTTCTGCGTATCCTCATAACGCTGTTTATTGTTTTTTCAATTTTTACAATTTACGCATCTGAACCGGAACAGTTCAGCCAGTCAAAAGAAAAAATAATTGCAGAAAAAAAAGGCGATGGAATATTCAATCCTGGATTAAATAAATATTTTCCTGAAAATTACCAGTCAAAAAATGAAAATTTTAGTTTCATTGAACAGATTAAAAATCCTTTATTCTACAACAATCCCCCTCTTTTTATAAGGGTACTCTTTGGATTTTCCCCATGGAGCAGAAGTACCTTTACCTGATTTTACCTCAATACCATATCCCTGCAGACTAAAAAGACTTAATTTTTTTCATGCTCCATTTGCAGGGAAGCTGTGTAAAAATTTATGCAGCAAATAAATTTTTTTATCAATAAAAAACTGAGGTATAAAATGAAGGTTATTGGAATATTATTATATTGTATTGCTTTTTTTGCCTATGGAGTTCTTTTCAGTAAATCCTATTTAAAGCTCAATATAAGCTATGAAGTATGGTTAGGCATTACTGTTGCTTCAACAATACTACTCGTTGCTGAGCTGATATACGAGAATTTCTTTTATAAAAAATAAATTATCCTGTGGCAGAAGTAGGAAACAGGCAACAAACGTAGGGAACAGGCATGCCTGTTCTCTACGTTTTATACATAACAAATATAAAAAAATCTTGCAAACTATTCGCTAACATTTTCTATATTGATTATGAATTATGAATATCTTGACTCTCTAAGAAAAAATCACCCTGCCTGGCGACTTCTTTCTGCTGATTCAG
>CAYTLM010000103.1:0-7186 GCA_964438485.1 uncultured Leptospirales bacterium
CAGGTAAGGGGACGCAGCCTGGTGCCCTCACCGCCAGCCATGATTATTGCTTTAACCATGTCCCCTCCTTTTTATTGATAAAATAAATATTATCTTTTATATATTACTTTCCCATAAATATTTTTGCCATTTACTGGTCCAAAGCTTCTACTGTCAAAGGATGAATTAAAATTGTCATTTAACATGAAAAACTCGCCTCGTTTCAGCCTTAGAGGCGGCATATTGTCTCTATAGCTGAATTTCATGGGAAATACAGGAGCATTCATGTAAGATGATGCCATCATAAGAGGCTCATTATTAATGTAAATCATTTTGTCACGTAATTCTACAGTATCATATTCCTTTCCTGCAATTCTTGAAATCAGCATTCGCCCTTCTTCAACAGGGCTTTTGTATGCAACAACATCACCTTTTTCTGTATTGGAAAAACGATTTATTAAAACATAATCATCCCTTTTTAAGGCAGGTTCCATAGATGAGGATTTAACAGGCATTACCATTAAAACAAAGTGCATTATCACTGCACCTGTAATTATGCCAGCAGTGACAAATAGAGCTTTAAGGAGCAGGGGTGTATCAGCTTTGTTTTTATTGATCATTGTTATCCTCATAAAAATAATTCATTCAGATTGTATTACAGGTTTCAATTCAATAATAGTTTTATCAATTATTTTTTATCATTTTTTTAGTTAAATAATTATTATGTCTCAATAAGTTGTTCTTTTAAATATTTTTTTTGTAAATCAATAATAAAAAGGTCAGAGTATATAATAGGCTATTATTTTCCTTGACAAAGTGATGTAATATATTTTAATTTAAATGAGAGATTTTATTTTTTGTAAAACAATATAATAATCGTTAAATTTTTGTTTTTTATATGCCGACATAAAAAAGGTTAGGTATAATAATTATTATTCATGAATAATGAGAGAATTAATCAATATTGATTAAAGGAGTTTACGATGAACAGGAAGTTTAAAGCGGCTGCATTGTCGATTCTAATAGGGGCTCTTGTTTTTTTTATCGGTAATGGCGGATCTGATCTGCTTGCCCAGGTAGATCCAGGTGCTGGTACAAATCAAACAGCCGGAACAGGAAATGAGAAGCCTAAACTGGATGGACTTGTAGTTGATTGGCTGGATGATTTTGAAAATTCCGAGGACTGGAGAGCAGTTGCTACCTGTCCCCTGGGCGAGACAAAAATAAGAAAATATCCCGGTAAACCAAGACCTTTACGTAATGGTGAGCCGGTTAATGAGAATAGTGAACCGGGCGAATTTGCAGATACTACTGAAGCTGATGAAAATGGGATAGTACATGAAAATAAATTTATTCTTGGTGTTAAATCTCATTTTGTGGACAGAGGTTTTGATAGAGTTGAAGTTTTTCCTCCAAATGAGTATATTGTCAGAGGAAAAGCAAAGGAGTTTAAAGTTTGGGTCCTGGGCCGAAAGTTCAGACATACACTTTATGTTAAGGTCCGTGATTACCGTGGCAATATCCATAAACTCAAAATGGGGCGTCTTGATTTTTGGGGATGGCGGGAAATGTCTGTGATAGTTCCTGGCTGGCTTCCTCAGTCAGCAAATTATGCGATTATGGATAAAAACCTGCATTTTGTCTCTTTCTTTGTTGAGAGTGACAGATTTGAAACTCCGGGACCTTTCTATTTCTATCTTGATCAATTCAGGGCAATTACTGATTTGTCTGAATTTACAGGTGATGAAAACATTAAGGATAACTGGTAAGAGTGAAAGGGAGAATGGAGGTTGAAAATGAATAGAAAGTTTAACAAGATATTTTTTATAACACTTTGTACTGCTTTTGCCGGTTTTTTAATTATTGGACAAACAGGACTTGTTTCTCAGATAGTAGTTAATGTTCCTGTTGATGTTACAGGTGATGAAACAAGAGCAGTAGTGATTGAAGATTTTGAAAATGGCCAGGTGGCAGAAACAGCAGATCAGGATGGATGGTATGTTACCAGTAATCCTAAAAAATATACCAAGGCTAGTGATGAGGAAACTCTTAAAAAGAAAAATCCGGTTATGACCCTTGATCTTAAATATATAAACTCCGGTCCTAATGAAATGAGAATTGAAGATGGCACAAGTGTTACTGGTCTGGGAAAAACTAAAGAAAAGTCTTTGGGGCTTCGCTTCAGATTCAGGTATCCAGGAACAAATTCTGTATCTCTAGAGCCTCCTTTTGAGGTGGACTGGAAAGAGAGAACTCCGGTTTTAACATATGACCAGGCTCTTAGAAAGGATGTACAGGAAAGAGGAATTCAGCTTCCAGGAAGAGCAAAGGCTATTTCTCTTTGGGTTCATGCACGAGGCTTCCCTTATACTATGGAATTATGGCTGAAGGATTATAAAGGGGATGTTCATATTCTTGATAAGCAGTCAATTAATTTTGTGGGATGGAGACCTCTTACTTTTCAGATTCCGGGATATGTACCGCAAGTTGCTGATACATACCCTGTAACCAGGGTAGTAAAACTTGTTCGCATAGTATTAAGAGAAGTAACAAATGTGAGCGGTTTACATACTGGTACAAGTGCAAGAAATCCTTCAGATGCATATGTTTTCTTTGATCAGATCAAAGTTCTTACTGATACTTATGAGGTGTACTTTGATGGTCAGGATCTTCATAAAATTTTTGAAGGGAATGGACAGAAACAGGAATAATTGAATAACTAAAAGTATATACCTAAATTCTGGTTTTATTCCAGGATTTAGGTTGACCTGCAAGATACCCATCAAATTTACAAGGATGGGTATTTTCCGTTTTAAAAATGTCAAAAAATCAGCATATTTCACTATGTTATTATTTTATACTTTGCCTATATTTGTGATGTCGTAGGGTGTAATAATTATAAACAGGATTGGATAGTACATATAGTAAAATTTTGAGTAATGGATGGAAAAATGTCAAAAGAAAAAATAATTGAAAAGGTAACTTCCCTATTTAAAGAGGAGTCCTGGGGTCGTATTGATACTAAGGATATTGGCATATCCAGATTTAAAATTCTGGATGATATAATAAATTCAATAATAGCTGAGGGAATAACAGATGAGGCTCTTGAAGTTTGTAAAGCCTATCTTGATGAACATCCAGGATCAATAAGTGCAGCTTATATAACAGGTATCCTGGGGCATCAGCTTGAAAAAATTGATGATAAAATTTATCTTAGAAGGCTTATTGAAAGGTTTAATGATAGCCAAAAATGGGCAATAGTTGAGGTTTTGGCTGAAAAAATTCTGGAGTATGGTGAAAGCAGCCTGGCTTTAAGATCACTTGCTACAAGTCTGGAAAGACTGGGAAGGGGAAAGGAGGCCATACCTGTTTGGGAGGATCTTCTTAAAATTGAGCGCTTTGATGCGCAGGTGGCAAAAAAACTTGCACTTGGACTTATAGGCACTGATCCGGATAAGGGTATTCAATACCTTAAACTTTCTATTGAGGGTTTTATTAAGGCCAAAAATTTTGATGAGCTACCCCCTCTATGGCAAAAACTGGTATCTGTTTCATGGGAGGATATAAATTTCTTTGAAAGAATTGAAAGAATGATTGTTGATGCCAAACAGTTTGAACTTGCAGCTGATTTATTAAAGGTGCTCCTTAACAAGTATAAGGATAATGAAAATCCTGACATGGCTATTGAATTTTTGAAAAAAATTCTTTCATATAAGCCTGATGATGTTCATTCAAGACGGGAGCTTGTAAAGCTTTATGAAATTATATATAAGGAGCATTCCCAGTTTGATCAGTTCATGAAGCTGTCCAGGCTTAATAATTTCAAAGCGCCTGTTAAATTTGCTATAGAGGATTTTGAAAAAAATATAATTTTTGATAAAGGCAATCACGCTTACCATAATTCCTGGGGTATTGGAAAAATCGTAGAGATTGACAGTGAAAATCTTGTTATAGATTTTAAGGATAAGCCAAACCATCAAATGTCTATTAACATGGCTCTTCAATCTCTTAAACCTGTTAAGCAGGATCATATTTATGTAATGAAATATGAAAATCCGGAATTGCTTATGTCCCTGTTTAAGGATGACTTTATGGAGTTTTTTGAGCTTTTGATAAAGTCATACGGTGGCGAGATAATTGTTGCAGATATAAAAAAGGAACTTATACCGGAATTTGTTGAAGAGAAAAACTGGACAAAGTGGTGGAGCAAATCAAGAACAACAATAAAAAAATCCCCTCTTTTTGGTATTTCTGACAAGAAAAAAAATCTTGTTTTTATGAGGGACAAGCCTATTACTTTTGCTGATGAACTTCTTGGGAAGTTTATTTCAACTGAATCTTTTTCTGAAAAGCTTAATAGGGCAATTGAGCTTATAAATAATATAGATATAGAAGAGGGCAAAGAAGTTTCACCGTTTTTTATTGACTATTTTTCTGATCAGATGAAAGGAGACTCAGTAACCAGGCAGCTATTGTCTTACTTTATTCTTTCGGATCTTGCTAAATACTCTGATCCTTCTAAAATGAAACTTGCTCAGTATAAGGAAAAGGTCATAGCTGTTATTAAAGAAAGCAATGACCTTACTCTTCTTTCAATGAAGATAACTTCCTATGATTACAAAAAGGATTATGTAAACCTTCTTGTTGAAAACAGGGAGGACTGGCCAAATGTATTATTTGAAATCCTTTTTGAAACACCTGTAAGAATTCATAAGTATATAATAAATATTCTTATAAGGGGACATGAGTATAAAACAATTAATCAGTTTATTGACAGGGTTACTCCAGATGCAAAACAGTATCCGGAAATTTATCTGTGGATAGCAAAGAATATCTTTATAGGTACATGGAATTATAACTGGCTTGATTTTAACCAGGAAATGCTTATTCTTGCCTATTTTAGATTGATGAATGAGCTGAAGAAAATAGAGGTGGATGGCAACAGGCTTAAAAATATGATGCTTGATCTTCTTTTTGAGGATAATGCCAGTTCTTTAAAAAAAGTTGTTGGTAAGTGTGACAGGATTCTTGCAGGTAAAATTCTTGATATCTTTGAAAATCTGCCATATATAGAAGAAAGCCATCTTGAGAAATTTCAGGAAATAGTTAATGCTAAATTTGAAAATTTTCAGCTATCGCAAGAGCCGGTTGTAGAGAACTGGGAAAAAAGCATGGAAAAGCTTATTGTAACCAAAGAAGGGCTTGAACGAAAAAAAGCTGAGCTTGAGCACATGGTAAAGGTTGAAATGATTAATCTTTCAAAGGAGCTTGCTGAAGTGTCAGAAGCTTCTGGAGATATAAGAGAGAATGTTGAATACAATGCTTTGATGGAAAAACAGACCATTTTAAAGCTTGCCATTTCCAGACTTGATGAAGAGCTTAAAAGTGCGGATATTCTTGCTGTTGATAAAATCAGCACTGAAAGTGTTGATATTGGCACAAAAGTTACTATTGAGGATGCCAAAAAGGGCGAGCTTATAGAATATACTATACTTGGACCCTGGGATGCTGATTTTGAGCAAAAAATTCTTTCTTACCGATCCCCTATTGCTAAAGCCATGCTTGGCAAAAAAATTGGTGATCCTATTAAGCTGAGTATTGATGATGAGAAGAAGGAATTTACTATTAAAAATATATCCAGGTATATGTAGTTGTTTTGAAAAATTGTTTTTAAGTTTTAAAGATATGCTGCGATGGTGCAATTGTTAGATCTGCCAGGCTCAAGCCCTGATAGGTGTAAACCTGTGAGGGCTTAGGTTTTTTCGCAGCATATAGTTTTATATTTTCTCCTTTCCAGCAAATCATTTTTTCTTATTACTAAGACTTTTTCCTGTTAAATCCGATAATTAATTTGTAAATGCTATGAGTATTTGAGGTGTTCTATGGGTATGGTTATGCAGGTTGATAATGAACTGCTTCAGGATATTAAGTCCAGGGTTATTGAGGCTGGAGGTGGTACAGGGAGTCCTGTTTATCTTAACAATATTTCATATTTTGAAACACGAAATTCAAATTCAGGTTCTGGTAATTTCTTTATCAATTGCATTTTTTTAAATGATGAGGAAGAGGTGTGCGCTGATCTTTATAGAACCTGTTCATCGGGATTTTTTGATTTTATTTGTGGTAAAAGGATTCTGGATTTAGGTGATCGGGGATTAAGGGAAGTTCTCTATGCTTTGGAAAATAATTTATGGAAAGTGGAAAAGGATGGGGATAAAAAAAATAAAGAGAATAAGTTTTTATTCAAATTGCCTTTTAAGCTGCCTTTTCTGATTAAGGGGATATAAAAGCATAACAGGTTATGGAAAAAGATAAGTTTGATGTTAAAAAGATTTATATAGAACAGAAGATTTTTGAAGCAGGTATGATGATGTCAAACTTTGTTGTTGAACTTTTGGAAACATTTCCTGAAATGAAATGTGCAATAGAAGTTCAGGTTTCCTATAATGATTATGAAAAAGGCTATGTGGCTGTTGATGCTGAATCTGTTTTTTTTAATTCAGAAACAGAGCTTATAAATATTGCTCTTCGCGATATTGAAGCACCTGTTTTGTGGGATGATCTTGATCTTTCAGCAAGGGATATTATCCTTAACGAAATTCATCATAAATATAAATCAGATCTCATATATAAAAATTTGACATCATCTGCCCCAAAAGAGGGGGATTGGCATTAAAACCCACCTGCTTAACTTTTATAAAGAGGTTCTTTTATGAAATTATTAAAGCTATTTTTTGTGTTGTTTATCGCTTTGTTTTTTGTATTTGCAGGGTGCAAAAGCAAGGAGAAAACAGGTGTAAATCCTGAAGAAATTATTGAGCTTTTAAAAATACATTACTGTACAGATGAAATTTTAAAACTCTATACTGATGACACGATTGCTGAGTTTAACAGGTTTAAAAATATTGCAAAAATAGATGAAATGACATCCTATTTGATTTTAAGCTTTGTTCCTGAAAAAGCTGAGGTGGAGATTGTAAACACAAAATGTGAAGAGAGTGTATGTACTCTTATAATCCGATTTATATCTCATCCTGTGGAAAATATGAGGGGATTTTCCACTGATATTCTTCTGAAAAAAGAAGATAATGTATGGAAGATAGACAGGAGCAAGGATTTTCGGCGAATGGCTGATTCAGCAATGAAGCAGGGTGCAGGGGGTTATTTTAAAAATCTATGATCTTCAGATAAAAGAAATCCCCAGGTT
>CAYTLM010000104.1:0-7143 GCA_964438485.1 uncultured Leptospirales bacterium
GGAGAAAAAATATATTTTTATTCTCCTCCGACAAAGTTTCATAATTACCCTGTCCCTTTGAAATAATAAGGTCAGCGTTGCGATAGTATTTTTGAAATTCGCTGCTGCATTTGTCTGGTATTGTGCCTGGAATATCTGACCCGCTGGGAATAACTTTTACTGCTGCGGGAATACCTGAATTTATGGCATCATCAATAGTTGCGTCATTTATAACAGGGCCGCCTCTTACTACAAAGGTGATTTTTTCAGAACCTATAAGTTCTATAAGGGGAAGGTCAAAAACAATTTCACCTGCATTATCAGCAATGTATAAAATTTTATCTGCTTTTTTTATGGCAGATCCCAGTGTGTCAATATCTCCATGTAAAACTTCACTTAGGGCAGTATCAATTTGTTCTATGACTTCTTTTTCATTAAGCCCTGATTTAGCCCCTGAATCAATTATATTTCCTGCAATTGACAGTTTGAGTGCGGATAAAAAGGGGTCTTTTGAAGAATTGATATTAAGTCTGCATTGTTCAATCATTGATAGTGCAAGATGGGTAAATTTTTTCTTAGCATCTTTGTAGGGGTCATCAATTTGAGAAATAGTTCTCATGCGCCTGTGTATTTCTCCTGCTATAAGAGGGGGAGGCTGGGTTAAGTCAAGTTCTGCAGTAAACAGAATAATTTCTTTTAAAATCTTTTCCTGGATTTTGCTATCAGTAAAAGAAAATCGCAATGCTTCTATTGTTTGTCTTAAAAGACATGGTATGCAGTCAATAGATGTAACCATTTATAAATCCTTTTTTTGAAAATGATTTTCATTATCAATGATTTTGTAGTTTTACGTCAAATAAAAAAATCATGGAACCTACAATAAAAATGGTTGACAAAAAGTCAAGTGTTTTAGAATTTAATTAAAATCTTTATTTTCAATCGGAGTCTATTATCATGTGGAAGCTATTTGCAATAATTCAGAAAAATCTTACTGTGTCCATACCTTTAGCTATGGTTGCAGGCCTGGCAGGTGGAAGCTTAATAAATCCTGAACCATTTAAAAATTTGATTATACCTCTTACATTTTTAATGGTTTATCCAATGATGGTTAATCTGGAGTTAAAAAAAGTTTTTTCCAATGGAGACTTGAAGCTCCAGGGTGCAGCACAGGTAATTAATTTTGGAATAATTCCTTTTATTGCATTTGGAGCGGGGAAAATATTCTTTCCTGATAACCCCATGGCTGCATTTGGGCTTCTTCTTGCCTCGCTTCTTCCTACAAGCGGAATGACTATATCGTGGACAGGTTTTGCCAGGGGTAATATTAATGCTGCTGTTAAAATGACAGTTATTGGTCTCATTGCAGGGTCTCTGTTAACTCCACTTTATGGGAAATGGCTCATGGGTGCTGTTATTGAAATACCCCTTGCTCAGGTTTTTAGGCAGATCCTTCTAATTGTTTTTTTACCAATGGCTCTGGGATTTTTAACAAAGCAGATTCTTTTAAAATATTACGGTGCAGATTATTATAATAGCAATATTAAACAAAAATTTCCTTCCCTTTCAACGCTTGGTGTGTTGGGAATAGTTTTTGTGGCAATGGCTCTTAAAGCGGAAAGCATTTTGGCAAATCCTTTGCAATTGATGCATATTCTTATACCTGTGGTGCTTTTATACATGGTTAATTTTTTAATAAGCACAGTTGTAGGGAAGCTCTTTTTTGAAAGAGGGGATGCTATTGCTCTTGTCTATGGCACTGTTATGCGCAACCTTTCAATTGCCCTTGCAATAGCAATGATTACCTTTGGAAAAGAAGGCGCAGATATAGCACTGGTTATTTCTGCAGCCTATATTATCCAGGTCCAGGTTGCTGGATGGTATGTAAAACATACTGATCGTTTTTTCGGGTTTCCCCTGTGTAGTACATGCAATATTCCTGAAAATGTTTGTGTTTGTGCCACAGCTGAGGCACAAGTTTAGGATATTTGATTTTGTGGGGGAATTGTTATAAGATCAAAAATTAAAAGTTGACATTAAAGTAAGTTCAAAGTATGAAGTTTTATGATGTTAAAGAGTTTTCAGTAACAGTGGAATAGTTTTAAGCGACTATTGACTAATAAAAATTCATAATACGGAATATATAATTTGAAAATAGTTATAAATGCCCGGATTCTTAATGAAAGAAAAGGAGGGCCTTATCGATATATTGTAAATATTTTGAATGAGCTGTCTTTAATTGATAATGAGAATCAGTATATTCTTCTTTTAAAAAACAAAATTGGTGATAATTTCAAATTCCTTTTAAATAAAAATTTTAAGCAGGTTGTGCTCCCTTTTAATAACAGAGTTTTCTTTGATTATATTTCTATTCCGTTTTACTCTTATAAGAATAAAGCAGATATTTATTTTTTCCCAAAAAACACATTTTCACCGATAATAAGAGGTAAAAAAATCGCAGTATATCATGATATTGTTTATTTTGAAAAACTTAATTTCAGGGAATTTAAATTCTTTGATAACCTGCACCATAAAATCATGATTCCTATAAACAAAAAATTCACTTCAGCTGATCTTGCTGTATCAGAATTTACCGCAAGTCGTATGAAACAACTTTTAAATATATCTGAAGAAAAAATAAGGATAATTTCTGAAGGAGTTGAGGACTCATTTAGAATAATTGACAATGATGATTTAAAAAATAAAGTAATTGAAAAGTATAGTATAAAGTTGCCTTTTTTCTTTTTTCCAGGTTCTTTGAGTCCGCGCAAAAATATAATTAATTTACTTAAAGCTTTTAGTAAAATTAAGAATAGAGTACCGCATAGTGTTTGTTTTACGGCGGAGGAATCATGGAATGATAGTGATGTTTTTAGATATATTAAAGATAACGATCTTGAAGATCGTGTTATTAAATTGGGATTTGTTTCTGAAAAAGAGCTTGTTTTGCTTTACAACCTGTCAGATTGTTGTCTTTATCCCTCTTTTTATGAAGGGTTTGGACTGCCTATACTGGAGGCGCAGGCCTGTGGAGCTCCGCTGATTACCAGCAATGTATCAAGCTGTCCTGAGGTAGCGGGCAAGGGCGCTTTGATTGTTGACCCTCTTGATGTTGATAAACTCGCAGAGGCAATGCTGGCTATTGTTACAGATAGTAAGTTTAGAAAAAAACTTATAGAAAACGGATTGGAGAATATTAAACGCTTTTCATGGGAAAAAGCCGCAAAGGAACATCTTGATTTGTTTAGAAAAATTGCTGGTGTAAAATAGTTCTTTTATAAATAGGTGTTCTATTCTGCTAGCGTAATACAGTAGATAATACAAAAAGAATATTTTTTGCTTACAATCTTGATTTAATATAATAAATGATTTTTTTTGCAATGGTTTAAGGGCGATATAAAAAAGATGACAGTATTTGCGATTATAGTTACCTATGGTGACAGATATATATTGCTTGAAGAAGCAGTGAAAAGTCTTTTAGCACAATCCATTGCTAAAATAATAATAGTTGATAATAATTCCACATTAAATAGCAGGATAAAATTACAAAACCTGGAAAAGAATTACAGTGATAAAATATCCGTTATTTATCTTGATACAAATACCGGATCTGCTACAGGGTATAAGATTGGTATTGAATACGCTATTGGATTGAAAGAATGCCAGTTTGTATGGCTTCTTGATGATGATAATGTTCCGTGTTGCGATGCGTTGCAGGTTTTAAAAAGTTTTTGGACAACAATCGATTATGCGAAGAAGGAAGAATTGATGTCGCTTGTTTCTTTTCGTAAATACAGATTGTTTTATCCGCAGGTAGCAATGGAGATTAGCCCTAAAATAGTTTTAGGTCGAAAGAATATTTATAGGTCGTTTCATGTAGCGGATATTATTCGTAAAGCTGTTGATAGTTTACTGAGAACAAAAAATGAATCAGTACAGTGTATAGCAAAAGAATATAGTGAAATATGTGTGGCACCCTATGGGGGGATGTTTTTTAATATAAAGCTTATTAAAACCATAGGGTATCCAAATGAGCATTATTATTTATATTCGGATGATCTTGAGTTTTCATATAGAGTAATAAAAAATGGTGGAAAGATGTTCCTTATCGCAAAAAGCATTGTTGAGGATATTGATCCGTCCTGGCATGCACGAACTGATGGTTTTGCTTTTTCACGTATAGCGAAGGATCATAATTATGTTAGACTTTATTATTCTGTGCGAAACAGAGTATATTTTGAAAAAATAGAGTTGATGGATAATTGGTTTATTTATTCAATAAATATGTTTATTTATAGCGTCTTTGTGCTTGGTGTTGCATTATCCAGATTGCGTTTTAAGAATATAAAAATATATTTTACAGCAGTTTATCATGGTTTATCCGGAAAGATGGGGAGAAACGATGAATACGTGCTATAAAAACCAGTTTTACATATTGTAATCTGCCCGCTCTATCAGCTCAAGCTGCATGTCCTTATTAAGTGTTACAAAGTATGCATTGTAGCCGGAAATTCTAACCATTAAATCTCTATATGCTTCAGGATTTGCCATTGCTGCTTTCATTGTTTCACTGGAAACTACGTTAAACTGCATTTGCATTCCACCAAGCGTGGCAAAGGATTTAGCGTATGAAAATAAATTTTTCACAGTATCTTCATGGGTATCATTTGTTGACGGTGAAACCTTAACATTAAAAGCTATGTTGTTATTCATATGCTTAGGCTTTAGTTTAGCAACATCCTTGATGTTATCCAGGAGGCTGTTTGAAGCATGAGCTTGTGGAGTTAGCCCTGGAGTAAATGGCTTATAAGCAAGCCGCCCTGAGGGCAGAGCACCAGTCAATGTTCCAAAAGCAACATGGTTGGACATGGACCAGAATCCTGCTGTATATCTTCCTCCTCTAAAGTTTCTATGATTCCACATTGTATCCTTTACAAATTTTGTTATTTTATTTGCAAGCTCAACAGCTTCATCATTACCAGATCCAAACAGGGGAACGGTTTTTAGCATTCTGCTTCTCATAATGTCGTGCCCTTCAAAGTTTTTAGAACTGGCTTCGCATACTTCCGCAAGCGTATATTCTTTTTTTTCAAAGACTAACTTTTTAATCGACATTAGAGAGTCAACTATATCTGCAAGCCCAATGCAGGCATTTCCTGATGAATTATACAAAGCTCCTCCCTTTGTGCTATCTATTCCCTTTGTAATACATCCTTCAATTAAGGCTGACATCATGGGAGTAGGCCTGAGCGTTGCGTGTGCTTCTCCAAGGTGATTGTTGTGCTCACATGCCAGGTCTGCCAAAAATGACAGCTGAGTACAGAAGGCATTATAAAAATCCTCAAAGCTTTTAAAACTATCCGGTTCGCCTGTTTTAGGTCCAAAGTCCCATCTCATAAGCGGATGATACCCGTTAAACATAGCCATCTCAAGAGCTGCAACCATGTTAAACATCATGCAGTTAGTATGACCCATATGTTTTCCTGACAATGTAGGTTCAACACAGCCTGTAGCAGCCCAATCTCTCAGGTGCTCTGCCGGATAGTTAAAGTCTTCTAAAGAATCCATAACTATGGTATCATTATGTATTGAAGGCGTAGCAGTGGTGTTAACATTAACTTCACATAATCGCTTTAAATAGGTATCGCTATTTTTTTCTTTGTTATATCTGGCATTGATATTAGGGTCTCTAATTGCAAGAATTTCTGTAACCTTGAGTACTATGTATGTCATGTCATTTACTGCATCTTCACCATCTGGTCTTACTCCCCCTACTGTGATAGCCTGGTCTGATGAACTTCCGCCAAAGAGATAGTTTCCAATATCTGGAATCAATGGTAAATGGTCAGTGCAGCGCATATAGAAGCAGCCAACAAGGTCTATGGCATGTTTGATATATTGATCCTTCTCTTCTTTGGTTTTTAGTTTGCTCATGTCATTTGCAAAGTAGGGTTGCAGGAATTGATCAAGTCGTCCAATGGAATATCCGGCATTTGTGCTTTCCATATGTATGGCTACCCATATTATCCACAGAGTATTTACAGCTTCATCCAAAGTTTGGGAAGGATTTTTAGGTGCAACCTTTAAGACTTCAGCAAGCTTTTCAAGTTCCTGTTTACGGGTCGGATTGGTTTCATTTTCTGCATCTATTCTGCATTGATTTTCCAGATTTTCAGCATAGGTGATTATGCCTTCAAAGCAGAGCTTCATTGCATGCAGAGTGTCTTTTTTTTGCTGATTAGCCTTTTTGTCATTTCCCAGCTCATCATCAATTTCTTTGATTACTCCAGATAAGCCTAATTGTAGAATTTTTGGATAGTCTATAATTGTATGTGAAAGCGCAACAGTTTTCCAAAGGAACGTAACTGCCCATCTTTCATCAAGCTGTTGTGAGAGGGGTTCCTGGTATTTTTCACGAACCCATTCTCTGAAATTTCTATTTTTCCAGTAGGGGAAAACATAGTTATTTAATTTTTCTATTTCTTCCCTGGTTAAATCAGCATAGGGGTTTAATACTCGCTTGGAAATTGTTAACAGCTCAGCCCAAAATATAGTTCCAACTCCATCAGGGTAGAGGGGAACTCCTATCTCTTTAGTTGTTGTAGTGCCTGCAATTAAATCGTTCTTTCTTATTATGGGCTTTCTATTTTCCATTAAATATTTGTAAGCATAGCCTTGTCTTAGTTCGGGCACCCATGTTTCTCCATCAGCTTTTGTTTCATAGCCATGCTCTTTAAAAAAATCTGTTAACAGGACTGCACGTTCAGTACATATTTCTGGCTGTTCAGTAAAGTGGATTTCTAGAAATTTTTTTAGTCTTGGGAAGTCTTCTAATGAATATTCTGACAGGAATGGATCGTCCTGTAAAAAATTTACATTTTTATCAACACTGTCAGCTTTGATAAATTGCTTTTTTGGTCTTTGAAGCTGGTTTAGGTTTTTACCCATTTCTTTGCCAAATACAGTTCTTTCATGTATTTGTCTGCTCATTTGTCTGGCCTGTTTGTTCTTCATCAAAACAGAAATTAAAAAATTAAAAAATTGCAGGTTTGCCATATTCCCTTTGCTGGACATTTCATTTTTTAAGAGAAGATTTAAAATTTCGTTGGGTGGCAATGAGGCAATTTTAGTTAATGTTTTTGTGTCTTTTAAAACCAATGTTGTTTC
>CAYTLM010000105.1:0-7069 GCA_964438485.1 uncultured Leptospirales bacterium
ACATAAATGATTTTTTTAAGGTGGGCAGATGATAACCAAAAACGAGGTGATTGATTTTCATAAACTGGCTAATAGATTTAAGGAATGATCTGATTAATCGATTTATTAAAAGTAATTTTTTCAAATGAGAAAATATCCATCATAAATACCAGAGGTTGTGATTCAAAAACAGTAAACCGGATTCTGTATTTTGAGGCTGTAATATCAGAAAGAGGATCGTTTTCAAGGCTGCATACCTGTAAGGGATTAAAGGTTTCCCATTCCTTGTTGAAGTTTTGTGCAAGCTGGGTATAGGTGAAGCTTTTTCCTGATTTGTATTTTTCTATATCTGTAATTTTTTCTATAACAAAGTATGTTTTCTTTGGTATGCCTTCAGAGGGAAATGTTTCCGGAATGTACACTGCATTAATATCAACTGTAAGGCATTTCACTTCTTTTTCCAGGGTGAAAAAAAGTTCATAGGTTATGCCTTTGTCTATTTTATCAGAGGATATGTTAAGGTCTTTGCTTGAGCTGCTATAAGAATATCTTTCTCCATTGGGGCTGCTTTTTTTAAAGTCTGTGCCTGAACAGGAAAAGGATAGCATGATTATGAATAAATACAATATTGGTTTTTTCATCAGGTACTCCTAAATAATGATTTATTATAGATACTGAAGCACAAACCAGGCTGCTCCTATTGATGCAATAACAGGCATTATCAATCCGCCATATATCCAGGCTACTGCAGAGGCTGCTGCAACACCAGCTACACCTGCGCCCGGATTTTGTGGAAATGAAACAATTATCCCAGGGAGTATAAGCGCACCTAGTGCTGCAAGGGGCATGTATTCAAGGAACCTTTTGATGTATGGGGGCAGGCTGTTGCTTCCTGGAATAAAAAATGGTATTACCCTTAAAAGATAGTTTCCAGCTGCACAGGCAAGTATAATAAAAATAATTTCATTTTTCATAGAGTTTCTCCTGCGGGATTTTCCAGGTTGTCATCTGCCCCATTTGGAAATATAAATGCAGCAATAGCTGTAATGGAAAGCATGGCTATTATAATTGACCAGCCTGCAGACATGTTGTATCTGTAATAAAGCAATGTGTTTACTCCTCCAGCTGTTATAGCTATGATTAGTGCTTTTACACCTTTTTTTATTTCAGGTATTAGTAGGGCTGCAAAAAGAGCAAAGAGGGCTCCGGACATTGCATCCTGCAGGGACTTTGCAAGAAATGCCCCTGCTGTAACTCCAGCAGCTGTGCCTGTGGCCCAGCCTAACCATGATATTCCCTGTAGCCCAAACATGTAAAATCTTCCTGCTCCTCCTGGTTTCATTGAAGCAACTGAAAAGACCTCATCTGTGATTCCAAATGCAATAATCAGCCTGTCAGCAATATTTTTAAATTTTATTTTGCCAATAAGTGAAGCGCTCATCACCACATAGCGCATATTTAAAAGAATTACTGATGTAATAATTTCGCCTGCAAGGGCACCTGCTGTTATTAAATTAATAGCCATAAACTGGGCTGCACCTGTTAAATTAGTCATTGAAAATAGTATAGCCTGAAACGGGGTTAGCCCTGCTGAAAGCGCAAGCAGGCCAAATGCTATGGATGTGGTAAAATACCCTATAAAAATAGGAATACCCTGTTTTGCCCCCATGAGTGTGTCCCTGGCAGGGCTGTTTTCTCCAGCTATGTTCATGAAATATTTATAATCCCTGGTTTATTTAGTTGCATATATTTTTTTGAAAGTATATAAAAGTCTATAATTAAAGTCAGGATTAAAGACAAGCTCCTTTGCTGAATGAGTCAATATATTTTTTAGTATAATTTAAAGCTTAATTTTTTAGCATTATCCTAAAATTCTTCTTGATTAAAGTAGTGTGTGTATTTTTTACTATGTTTGTTAAATTTAACTTCTGTTATGGTATAAGTTAGAATGTTCAGATTGCAATCTTGTTTTAGCCTTTGTCTTCCTTCTTGATAAAAAAGCTTATTATAATAAATTTTTAAAATGGGATGTATATGGTTCTTAAGTCTATAGATATGTTTGGCTTTAAATCTTTTGCAGACAAAATACACGTTGAGTTTGAAACTGGAATTACTGCTATTGTCGGGCCTAATGGATGCGGAAAATCCAATGTTGTTGATGCTGTAAAATGGGTTCTTGGAGAAAAACAGGCAAAAAATATCCGTGGCCAAACAATGGAAGATGTAATCTTTTCAGGTACTGAGCAAAGAAAGGCTCTTTCCCTTGCAGAAGTTTCCCTTACTATTGATAATTCCAGCAGAGCTCTTGATTTTGATGCTGATACTGTAACTGTGGGCAGGCGGGTATTTAGAGATGGCGAATCTGAATATCTTATAAATAAATCTCCTGTGCGCCTTAAAGATATTGATAAGCTTTTTATGGACACAGGCATAGGTAAATCAGCCTATTCTGTAATGGAGCAGGGGAAAATGGATCTTATTCTTTCCACCAAGGCTGAGGACAGAAGATATATTTTTGAAGAAGCTGCTGGAATTTCCCGCTATAAAATGCAGAAAAAAGAGTCCTTGAAAAAGCTTCAGGATACTGGTGATAACCTGGAAAGGCTTAATGATATTATTAAAGAAATTGAGCGTGAAAAAGACTTAAAATCAAAACAGGCAGAAAAGACAAAGGAATACCTTGATCTTAAAAAGAGACTTTCTGAACTGGATATAAAGGTTAATATAATCAGGTATCGTGATTTTGTTCAGAAGTTTGATAAAAACAACATAAACATAGAAAAGCTTAAAGCTGAAAGGGAATCCATTTCAGGAAGGGTAACCCGCGTAATTGCTGAAAATGAAAAAGATGAAAAGAAGAAAAATGATCTTCAATATCAGCTTTTTGAAATAGAAAAGAAGCTCGATGCCTACAGGGTGCGGAGAGAAACAATAGATCTGTCTACTGAAAAAAACCGAAGGCTTGTGCAGGAGCATGAGGCACGAATTAAGGCTATAGCTAAAAAAGTTGAGGAGCGGGGTGAGAGCCTTGAGAAGCTTCTTGTTGAAAAGAAAAAAAGTGAGGAATCCGCTGTTCAGCTTAAAGCTCAAATTAAAGAGGATAGACAAAAATTAGCTGAATTTTTTGAAACACGAAAAATGAAAATTGATTCAATTCATCAGTCAAGGGATAGAATTGAAAATAATAATAAAAAAATCAAGGAAACAGAATCTGATTTAAGAAAGCTTCGTGAAGCACTTGAAATTGTAATAAAAAAGCTTGTTGATGCAATAGAAAAAAGAAAAATGGAGCTGGAGGGGTCAGAGCAGGAAAGGCAGGAGGTTAAGCGTTTAATTGAAGAAGAATTAAACAACATTGAAATGAACCTTCTTAATGCTCTTGATGAGCTTAAACTAAAGTCTGTGGAAAAGGCATGGGTTTTTTTAGAGAATGTTAAAATAGAAAATCTGCGTCAAAACATATACAGGTTTGAAGGCTATGAGGATGGCTTTAGATCTATCTTATTTGATAAAACAGGGATTCATGCTGAAAAGGAAAATCTTGACAAGCGTATAAGGGAGCTTGTGTTATCTGTTGATGAAATGCGCGCAGATAATGCGATGCTGGATGATTTTATCCAAAAGGAACAGGTAGAGCTTGAAAACGTCAATAGCATGATTACCCGTTTTGAAAGGGATATTGCCCGTTTTGAGAGTGATAGCAACTGGATTGAAAAGCAGATTGTTTCTTTGACTCACCAGATAGATGATATAAAAAAACAGATTGATAATTTTAATGAAGATCTTTTACGAACAGGGAAAGCTGTTGAGGATTTGACAAAGGAGATAAAGGAATCTGAGGATAAGCTAATCCAGTTTTCTGAAAAGAGTGAATCCCTCCGCAAGGGAATGGATGAGCTTGTTAATCGCAGAAGTGAGATTGAAAAAAATATTATTTTGCGCAAGGGTGAGTCCAAAAAGGATGAGGACGAGTTTGAAAAGGTTACAGAGAGAATAAACTCACTGGAAAGATCTGCTGTTGAGCTTGCATTTAAGCGTGATGGTATACAGGATTATTTATGGACTGAATATGAAAAAAGGATTCAGGATATTCATGAGCAAAAGCTTAATGAAGCTATGGTTGCAGATTTTCAGAATGATATACAGGATCTTAAAAAGAAGATTCAGGATTTGGGGCCGATTAATAATCTTGCCATACAGGAATACAGGGATTTAAAAAAGCGTTTTGAATACTATATAAATCAGAGGGTTGATATAGAAAAGGCACGCGAGGATATTATTTCTGTAATTGAGGATATCAACAAAACCTCTGTGGAGCTTTTTTTGAGTACCTTTCAGGAAATTCAGAAGAATTTTTCCGAGGTTTTTAAGCGCCTTTTTGAAGGTGGTGAAGCATTTCTGGAAATCCCTGATATGGATAATGTTCTTGAAAGCGGAATAGATATAATGGTAAGGCCTCCAGGGAAAAAATTTAAAAATATAAATCTTCTTTCTGGTGGAGAAAGGGCGCTTACTGCAATAGCTCTTCTTTTTGCTACATACATGGTTAAGCCATCTCCATTCTGTTTTTTAGATGAAATAGATGCTCCACTTGATGAGCAGAATATTGTGCGCTTTGTTAAGATGCTCAGAGAGTTTTCCAGAGGCACTCAGTTTATTATTGTAACTCATAATAAAAAAACAATGAGCATTAGTGAGTCAATTTATGGAGTAACAATGGAAGAGCCTGGAGTTTCAAAACTTATTTCCATGAAGATTGAAAGGCCTGAATTTGATTGATCTTCTTTGACCCCATCTCCCTAACCCTTTTCTTTGAGACAGCTCACTGAACTTCCTCGATAATCTGGACAGTAAGTTAAGCCGAAAATGTGTGATCAGCCTGTAGTAGCAGGTATAATCTCCAATAAACAAATCCTCTTATAAAATTTTATTGAAATATTATTAGCTGTTATATACAGTTTGAAGCAGGTTAGCCAAACTTAGGTTTTATGCTAGGCGAGATAATATTTTATCATGTTCATATAACAATTAAAAAGTAAAACTTTGTGATACCATTTAAATTCAGAGAATATTAATAATATAATACTTCAAAATTCATTGGACATAAATCTCAAAAATACTATAAGCAATAAAACACCGGGTAACAATAATGAAGCAATTAAGAATAATCAGAATAATAATAGTCGCTATCTGGATAATTGCTATTCTTTTAATATCCTGTATGCGTATAAATGATAACTACTCCTATAAAAGCCAGCTTGAAAATATAGTTGCCCAGATAGCCCATGATAAAGATACCACATTTCGTCGTTGGATAGCTAAACAGGGCGGAGTATATGTCCCTGTTTCAGAGCATACTAAACCTAATCCCTTTCTTAAAGTACAAAACAGAGATATTACAACTGATAAGGGTGAAAAGCTTACACTAATGAACCCGGCTTATGTAATGCGGCAAGCACTGGATTTGTCATATAAAGAATATAATTTAAAAGGGAGATTAATCAGCTTAAGACCCTTTAACCCTATGAATACCCCAGACAGCTTTGAAAAACAGGCGTTGATAGCTTTTGAAAAAGGGGAAACCATGGTAAGCAGCAATGAAACAATTGATAATATTGAATATCTTCGCTATGTCAAACCCTTTAAGGCAGATGCTACATGCCTGAAATGCCATGGACACCAGAACTATAAAATAGGGGATATAATGGGTGGTATATCTGTCTCTGTTCCCTCAGCAAACTTAAATAAATTGATAAAAAACGAAATTATTAACATAGTTTTAATTCACTCTGTTACTTTAATTATAGGAATTGTTCTTATTCTGTTTCTATTAAAAATATTAAGCAAACAATGGAAAGCACGAATAAAGGCTGAAAAAGATTTAAGAAAGAGCGAAGAAAAATTTCGTACCTATATAGAAAACGCACCTGACGGAATTTTAGTTACTGATTTGAATAATTATATTACAGATGTCAATCCTGCAGCATGTAAGCTTCTAGGCTACACCAGAGATGAATTAATAACAACTCATAAAAACCGCCTGGTATCACAAGAATATCAAGACAAAATAAAAGCATCTCTTGATATTATACAACAAGCAGAAAAACATTCTGCAGAGGCTGGGTTTATTAAAAAAGATGGGACAACTTTTATTGGTTTACTTGATGCGTCAAGGCTGAATGATACTACAGCAATAAGTTTTGTAAAGGATATTACACCCATAAAATTAATAGAACAGACATTAAGGGAAAATGAAGAGGAACTAATAGCTTTAAATAAAAATAAAGATCGCTTCCTTTCTATACTTGCTCATGATTTAAGGCAACCCTTTAATTCAATATTAGGCTTTTCCGATTTTTTATTGGAAAATTTTGACGAATTAGATAAAGCAGAGATTATAAAGCAGATTAAAATAATAAATCAGGTATCCCATAATACCTATCACCTATTGGAAGACCTGCTCCTCTGGTCTAAGGCTTTAACAGATAAAGTAATAATAGAGAAACAAAAAATTGATTTAGGCAAACTTGTTAATGACTTGATAGGGAAAATTAATATATACATGAATAAGAAAGATATAGCAATAAACTATTTTGAAACGGAGAAAATAGAAGTTTTTGCAGATGTAAATATGCTGAAAACAGTATTACGAAACTTAATTTCTAATGCTATAAAATTTACCAATTATAATGGACAAATAGGTATTTACGCAGAATCAGGTCAATCAGGCACAATTATTACAGTATCAGACAATGGAGTTGGGATTGATAAAAATAAAATTTCAAGACTCTGGGACTTTACAGAAGAGATTATAGCTGTTGGGACAGATGGAGAAAAAGGCTCAGGCTTTGGGTTATCTCTTTGCAAAGAGTTATTAGAAAAACATGGTGGCCAAATATGGGTAGAGAGCGAATTAGGAAAAGGGAGTGATTTTAAGTTTACCATCCCGGATTAATTTTTTTTACAAATTACTGCTCTGACCCCATCTCCCTAACCCTCTTCCCCGCAACGGAGAAGAGGGAATTTAAATATTTATTTTTTGTAGGTATTGGATTATTAATTTCATAAACTTGAAAGTTTCATGCGTAAA
>CAYTLM010000106.1:0-7024 GCA_964438485.1 uncultured Leptospirales bacterium
AACTCCTTGGTTATGTTGTTGCAGGTTGTAAACCTGATGAAATGGGTGTTGGACCAAAATATGCAATTCCACTCCTTTTCAAAAAGACTGGCATGACAATGGATAAGATGAAAACTGATGGTATTTTTGAACTAAACGAAGCTTTTGCATCACAGGCTATTCACTGTGCTCGTGAGCTTGGTATTGGTGACAACAAATACTGGGAATTCGGAAGCAAAGATTTAATTATCAACCCAACAGGTGGTGCTATTGCTCTTGGACACCCACTTGGATGTACAGGCTCTAAAATATTTGCTACACTTGTAACAAATATGCAGAGAATGGGCAAAAAGTATGGTATTGAGTCTATGTGTATTGGTGGTGGTATGGGAGCAGCTGCTCTTTTTGAGCTTTGCGACTAATACTTTAATTTTCAATATACTTAATAAAAAAGGCCGGCTTTTGCCGGTCTTTTTTTATGTCACCTGGTTCAGGAATCCCCTGCCCTTTCCGATAATAAACAGGGGATATTATAGGGAGGTTATAATTATGGTCACAACTAATGCAGGCATAGATAAATGGAAAAATGAACAAATATTTTATTTCAGGGAATATATTAAATCCTTTAAGCCTGGCTCAAAAGAATACAATCAGATTGCACAAGGAATTTTTGACCTTGAAAATTGCAGATAATTCAATACTATGACATCCAAAGAAACCAAAAGTGAAAAAATACTCCGTGATTTACGCGATCACAATAAGGAAAAGCCTACGTCAAAGCGAAAAAAATATTCAAGAGTAATAGTTTTTATTGATGCACTTATTATACTCATAGTTTTCATTATAATAACAAATAGAGGAAATGATACGGCATTTTATACCTCAAAAGTTACTGTTAAATCAATTGAAATCAACTATACTATAACAGAAATACCTGAAACAAAAAACATGCTATTTAGTCTAACTTTAAAAGGTACGGATAGAAATGATAATAAAGTATTTTTACAAGAAAGTTTAGCAAAGCTTGTTATTTATGATGGATCTAAAAAAGTTTATGAAAATGAAATAGGTTCAGGTATGAAAGAAATTATACTTGCCAATGATGAAACACGAATTTTTACAAACGAAATAAGCTCTGATATTTTAAATGATTATTTTAAAAATATAAAAAAAGTTAAAATGAAAAAAAGAAGTTTAATTGATTTCTCTTCAAGATCGTTTCAGCTGCAAAGTGAAATCATTTTAAACTTTTCTGATCCTTTAAAAATACCAATGGATTTTAAATACGAGGTTTCCAATGATTGAAAGACCTTCCTGGGACAGCTATTTCATGAAAATAGCTGAAGATGTTTCAACCAGATCAACCTGCATAAGACGCCAGGTTGGTGCTGTAATTGTCAAGGACAGGCGCATGCTGACAACCGGATATAATGGAGTCCCAACAGGAATAACCCACTGTACTGAAGAAACCTGCCTCAGGACTAAATACAATGTGCCAAGCGGTGAAAGGCATGAATTATGCAGAGGGCTCCATGCTGAACAAAATGCAATTATTCAGGCTGCCTTACACGGGGTTTCCGTAAAAGGAGCGAAGATATACGTTACACACAAACCCTGTTCTATTTGCACAAAAATGCTTATCAACAGTGGAATTGATACTTTTATTTTCCGCTCTCCCTACATTGATCCTCTTGCAGATGAAATGATTGCAGAGGCTGGTATTAAAATTATATTATTGGAAACATAGCATGAAAAATATTTTTAAAACTTCTATTTTATTTTTAACTTTAATTATTTTAAACACATCCGCCTCTGCACAGGAAAACAATAGTGATGAGCAGTTTAAAAAAGCAACTAATTACTTTTTTCAAAAAAAATTTGAAATGGCTGAACTCCTTTTAAAAGAAGTGATAAAAAACAATCCTGAAAATACAACAGCCTATTCCTACCTGGGAGATATATACCTTAACAAAAAACAATATGATGCTGCACTAAACCTTTACCTCAAATCTGTTGAACTTGACCCGGATCCTGCAGAAAATTTTTTTCGCATGGGACAAATACATTATTTCAAAAAGAACGGGGATTTATCCGTAGAAAACTATGACAAAGCCCTTGCACGGGACAACAAGCTCAAAATTGTTTTATATCACAAGGGATTAACATATCTTATGCTATTTCGTGATAAAGAAAAAACAATTGAAAACTGGGAAAAGTTTATTACCCTTTCACCTGAAGATCCTCAATATAACAGCATTAAAAGAATTCTGGAGCTGTTAAAGGATCCTGACTTTAAAATTCCACAGCAGGGAAGTGAAGTATCAATTGAAGAGGCTCTTCTTCTTGGTGGCGAAACCCTGACCAGACAAAAAAGGGATGCTGAAGACAAGGAAGCTGGACATGAGAAAAAGAAATCAAAAACAGAACTTGAAGAATTATATATAGATGACGATTTATAGTTTCCCGGAGAAATAAAATGTACAATTACAATAATAATAGAAAAAAAATCGCCCTGGGAGCTGGAGCTCTGGTGCTGCTCATTGCAATAGGGGCATTCTTTTATTTTAAATCAGCAGATCCGGCAGACAAAATATCAGATATGAGATTAAAGCAAATAGGCCTTTATCTTGATTTGATTAAGACAGATCCAGGAAATGCAGGATTTTTAATCAATTTAGCTGACCTCTATAAATCCATAGGTGACCTTGACAGTTCAATCGAATATTACATTAAGGCTTTAGAAAGAGATCCCATGAACTATATTGCACTTAATGGACTTGGGCATGCATACGCTTTAAAAGGAGATTATGACAAGGCAATTGAAGTTTTTGAAAAAGCTAAAAAAAATCAGCCCCGCTACCCTCTTGCCTATAACAGGCTTGGGAATGTTTATGATGATCAGGAAAAGATAGACAGGGCACTTCAGGAGTACAGGCTTGCACAAAAGGTTGCCCCATCTGATCCTGAAAGCTATAAAAACATTGCCTCACAAAGATTAAAAAAAGGCGATACAGCAGGAGCTATTGCCATAATCCAGGAAGGAATAAGGTTTGATCCGTCAAACCCGGAAGGTTACTATAATCTGGGCAATGCCCTGTACAATGCCAAGCGCTACAGTGAAGCCAGGGATAATTATCAAAAAGCAGTTTCACTTAATCCTAAGAACTCCAGGTACTATAGAGGGCTTGCTGAAAGCGAATTGCGCCTTGGAAACAAAGATGCTGCTATTGCTGCATTCAGAAAAGCGCTTGATGCAGATTCATCTGACTCAAAAGCCTTTGAAAGACTTGGTGATATTTATGCACTGGACAAAAACTATCCTGAGGCTGTATCAGCTTATGAGCAGGCTTTGCAGTACAATAACAGAGATTCCAATTTAAGAAGAAAATACGGTTCTGCATTAAAAGGACTTGAGGCAGAAGAAAAATTATCATCCCGACAAAATGTTGCAAGTGATAATTTTGATAGCAGAACCGGCTCATTGCAAAAGAGTATGGATCTATCATCTGACATTATGCCTGAAAGAAAAGAACAGCATGGACTTTCAGGCAAAGATGAAGAGCCTAAAACCGTAACAAATGACGTTACCAAAGATGCTTTAAAATGGCGTGAAATAGGCGACAAAAACCGTTATGAGAGAAAATATGATGATTCAATAAAGGCCTATTTAAAAGCAGTTGAAGCAGATAAAAATGACGACCATTCCCACTACTGGATGGGAAGAATTTACTATCACAACAAAATGTATGATAATGCAAAAAATTCATTTGAAAATGCTATAAAAAGCAATCCTAAAAATGGGGATTCACACTACAGACTGGGTCTGATTTACTACATGCAGGAAAATTTCAAAGCAGCCCTTAATTCATTTAATAAGGCTATTGAACTTGAACCAGATAATGCCAAAGCCTTTTATTCAAGGGGACTGTCTTTCATGAAGCTCAATGATAAGGGGAATGCAGTAAAAGATTTTAACAAAGCCATAAGGCTTGACCCTCAAATGGACAGAGCCTATTTCAACCTGGGAAATATCCAGCTGGAATCAAACAACTTTAGCGAAGCATTAAAGAATTTTTCCAAAGACCTTGAATTAAGGCCTGATAATGCTGATACGAATTTCAAGTTAGCTGAAACTTATCATACAATGAAAAGCTACAACAATGCAGAAACTTTTTATGAAAAAACGATTTCAATAGACCCTCTTTATTATCAGGCTTTATTCAACCTGGGTCTTCTTCACCAGGAAAGAAAAAAGCATAAAGAGGCAATACCATTATTCCAAAAAGCAGCTGATATTAAAGGAGGTGATGCCCCTTCTTTTTATGAAATAGGAAAAGCTCATGAAGCATTGAACAATGACCTGACTGCTATTGAATTTTATGAAAAAGCAATAAGCATAAATCCTAATTACACCAATGCCTATATAAATCTGGGGCGCCTTTATGCTGATAAAAAAATGTATGACAAGGCAATTCAGCAGTATAAAAAAGCAACGAGCAACTCACCTAAATCTTTTAATGCTCACTTTAACCTTGCCAATGCCTATTACTCTATGAAGCTATATGATGAGGCTATTGAATCCTATAATACTGCTGCAGAGCTTTCACCTATGGATTACAGATCATACTTTCAGCTTGGCATTGCCTATAGGGATAAAAATGATTTTAATAGATCAGCAAGTGCCTTTGAAAAATCATTACAGATTAATTCAGGCCAGGCAGAGGCTCATGAAGAGCTTGGAATGATTTACTACAGAAACCTCAAGGATGACAAAAAAGCCATATTCCATTTTGAAAAAGTGCTATCCATGAAACCCAATCATCCTGATGCTGATAAAATTCAAAACATTATTAATCTTATAAAAAAATAAAGCAAAGGCTCCACTCACCTGGAGCCAGCCTCTTCTTCAGTATCATAAAGTGAAGAATTTTATACTTTAAGCCGATATATTATATTACTGAATACAGGAATATTATTTTTTTTATTCAGAAAATAAATATAATGATATGATAATGGAGAATAAATTGAAACCATTAAAACTATACGCATTTATACTATTTATTATAATAACTGCATTAACATTACCATGTTCAAAACAGGAAACAAAAGAAACCCAATCCCCTAAAAGCACTTTTTCAGAATCAGAGAACCCTTTGTTTTCTGAAAAATTCAAAAAAGTCGGCTGGATCAACAATTCCAGATACAGAGCAGTAATACACATTCAAACCTATGAAAAATGCAAAAATACATCGCATGAGGAGCTGTGTGAATATCTGGAAATGATAGCTCTCCGCAATATACAGCATGAATTAAAAACAGGCTTATCAAGAGAAGCTTCAATTCAAATCCTGAATTTAATTAAAGACCATGGCGTAATTTTACAACCAGAATCAGAATGTGGTGAAATTAATATATGCTACTTAGACATAGTCAAAGAAAATCTTAAAAGCGTATTTAGAAATATTCAATCAATAAAATAGATTTGAGGATTACAAATGAAATACTTTCTTCCATGCATTACAGCGTTTTTTATTATATTAAACACAGATCTGTACTCACAAAGCGCACCCCTTCTTTATAAAGATCAAAGCTCTACAATAAACTCCATTGTTTCTTTAGAAAAAAATTTGAAAAATAAAAACTCTATTATAGAAATAATCAACTACATTGATAAAACCTATGCAGATATTCCTGAAAAAATCAGGAATGGGGAAAAGCTTACAATTTTTTTTGACCCTGCCCATGGCAAGGATCACACAGGAGAATGGCGGGGAATTACAACCAACAGAATAGGCGTTACAGGACTGCCAGAGGAATACTATTCGATCTTCTATTCCAGAAAGCTTTACAACCTGTTAAAATCAAATGATTTTATTGAAATTGTTACTTCAGACGATTTCCAGGCTGTGCTGGATGGCAAATCAGAATCATATCATTATCTTAGATTCGCACAAACTGTAAGCATGGCTAGCGATGCTGGAGCCTTTCTTATAATAGCACAGCATCTTAACAATGTTTCAATTTTCAACAAGGCAGATGGGAGAATTAATATTCCTGGAATACATATGGCAAGGGACAAGCAAAACAGGCTTCTACTTAAAAATATCAAAGGGTCATATTCCGGTTTCCTTACACTTTACAATAAATTTGATGCCAGCGGATTTTCCAAAGAATATGCCCTGCAAATAAAAAATTCCCTTGTAAGTAAGGGCTATACTCCAAACAACTGGGAATATGGTGCTGTTGGAGATGACAGGTTTACATATTATATGGATTTCCCTGTATCAGTAATTTATGAAAATGGCTTTATTTCAAACCCGGAAGAGGAAAAAAAGATTCTCGATCCTTATTATATGGACGGTATTGTCAAATCACAGTATGATACTTTACTTGAAACATTAAAGAAAATTTATGGCATTGATATTACAGGCTCTAAAGCTAAAGTAATTAATGTTAATTATAATAACAGACTGGAAACACTAAAACTTGCACGCATTGCAATATACTATTTTAAAAACGCAGAAACAGATAAAGCTAAAAAAACAATTGAGGCAATGAGTAAATATTCAAAAAATGCAGATCTTGCGGACTCAGTGGAGTATTATAACTCTATATTAAAAAAAATCACTCGTTCAGAAGCACTGTACAAACGTGGATTAACACAAAAAAAGAAAAAACAGTATAAATCAGCGAGAAAGAGTTTTACTGCTGCAGCAGCCAACCTTGATAGCAATGCAATTTATAATGGCTACAAAACCAGATATAACAATGAATTAGGGCTAAACCGCGGTAAAAAAACTGTAGCTTCTAAGCCTTCTGGAACTTCACACTCTGCAAAAAACAGGGAAACTTCTATTGTAGTAAAAAACTCAGCAATCACAAAACCTGTTATTATTACCATGGAAGAAGGAACCTCTATTAAGCAGGCTATTATTGATGCGTTAAATCCTGACAAGGAAAGCCTGGAAAAAATTGAGAATAGAATGAATAATTACAAAAAAGTAAAATGGGTTAAATATAAAAAGTGGTCAAAAAAACATAAAAA
>CAYTLM010000107.1:0-7011 GCA_964438485.1 uncultured Leptospirales bacterium
GGTGCTGTGCAAAGTAGATGCAAGGAACAACCCTGTAAATCCAGGTGATCTTATTGTGGCATCAGATATTGCAGGCTGCGGCATGGCAGGGCATATAGATTCATTTGATAAAATAGGCTCTGTAATTGGAAAAGCTCTTGAAAGGCTTGAAGATGGTGTAGCTCTGATTTCTGTTTTTATTACACATCAGTAAATTAAAGGTTGCATATTAAATTTCATTTATACTTTATATAGATTATTAAATTCTGATTAAGCTGGAATTTAATTTAAGCAGTTTTATGTTTTTTTCTGATTCCATTAAAAGGCAGGTATTTAATGTTAAAAAAGAAACGATTCTTCTCTATAAAAATATTCATTCCCATGGCATTCAATCTCATTGTTATTGTAACAGGACTGCTTTTATGCATCTTTGTCTTCATCTACATAAGGGATGTTTTAAGAGATAATATTTATACAAGATTACACGATCTGTCCTACACTATAGGAAAAAATATTGATGGAGATAAATTCGAACAAATTATATCAACCAAAGACCCTGTAAGTATTAAATATTTCAAATCTATACAAAAAGGCCTTCAGGAGATTCAGGATAATACTACAAATTTATTTTATATCTATTCCATGAGGCTTAACAGCAAGGGAGAAAGTGTTTTTATTGTTCCCACTGCTGTTGACCGGGGATTTATGGGATGGTTTGATATACCATACGCCGAAATCCACAAAGAAGCATTAAAATTATATGAAACAGCGGGCGTAACTGTAATTAAATCCTTTATCAAGGACGAATACGGCACATGGGTCTCGGGCTATTCCTCTATTCTGAACTCCAAAGGAGACATAGTTGGTGTTGTGGGAATTGATGTTTCAGCAGAAGATGTTATAAAGAAAGAAACCCAGTGTTTGATTATAATGGTTTTGATTACCATAGGAATAGTGCTTTTAGTTTTAGCTCTGGGTAAATATTTTTCAGGAATGATTACAAAACCCCTTCTAAGACTCCAGGACGAAATAGACATGATCCAGAAATTTGAGCTTGGAGACGTTGTTCCATCCTCTACAATTTTTATTGAAATACGCAATATGGAAAGCGTTGTTGACAGAACAAAAAAAGCCCTTCGTTCATTTAAAAAATACGTCCCGGCAGAGCTTGTACACCAAATTGTAATGACCAAAAAAGAGGCAGTATTAAGCGGTGATGAACTTGAAGCAACCTTTATGTTTACAGACATTGAAGGATTCACATCAATATCTGAAAACGTTGAAATTGAATCCCTTGTTGCCAAGATGGCTGATTATTTTAAAATAATGACCACCTCTATTCACAGAAACAGCGGCACTGTTGATAAGTATATTGGTGATGCTGTAATGGCTTTCTGGGGAGCTCCTGATTATCTGGAAAATCACGCCTTTCTTGCATGCAAGTCAGCACTGGAGTGCAATGAAGAGGTTAAAAATCTTAATCTTCTTCTCACAGAGGAGGGGTTTCCTCCTTTAAATACAAGAATAGGTATTCATACAGGTAAAGCTATTATAGGAAACATGGGTTACGAAGAAAGATTAAATTATACAGCAATTGGCAATACTGTTAACATGGCAAGCAGACTTGAGGGAATTAACAAGTTTTATGACACCAATATTCTTATAAGCAATGACACCTACAAAACAATTAAAGAGCTTGTTATAACAAGAAGACTTGATAAAATTATTTTTAAAGGAAAAAGAAACTGGATAACCGTTCATGAACTTCTGGGCATAAAAGGAGCTACAAAATCCGAATTAGTCCAGTTTGCAGATGCCTATAATAAAGCACTTGAACTTTTCTATGAAAAGGAGTGGCAGGATGCTGCTCTGCTCTTCAACAAATCTGAAAAGCTAAAACCAGGGGACAGGGCTTCATTAAGAATGATCAAATATTGCAACAGTTACATGGAAAATCCTCCAGGTAAAAACTGGAAAGGGATAGTAAAGCTAAATTCAAAATAAAGCTGGTATTATTTTAATTTATAATAATACCAGACAGTGCTTTCCCCTGCATAATAGTAATCAGGAAAAGTACCCACATGAATAAAACCATTGGTTGTCATAAAATTTCTCATGGGCTCATATTCCGGTTTGTCAGATGTGTCAACCATGAGAAATCTTCCATTCATTGATTTTACAAAATCAAGAGCTGTAGACAACAATGTTTTTCCTATACCTTCATGTCTGTGTCTTCTATCAACAGCAATAAAGCTTATAACAAACCCTGAAGTCCTGTGATCTGTTTCCTTTACTCCCAAAGCAGCTATAATTTTATTATCCTCATCCCGTGAAAACCAGTACTTCAAATCACGGCTCCTGAGACAAATAAAGGGCTCTCTATAAATCTGCTCCACTTCTCCAGGAGTCAACTGTGCATCAAAAGCATAAACAGATAATAAAAAATCTATAAGTTCCTTTGCCTTATCTACAGTGTTTACTTCTTCAACCAGATAATTTTTTTTAATTTTATATTTCATTTTTTTCATATTCATTTTGCGTAAAAACTACAAATACAAGAAAGGCAACTGTCATTCCTGCAATAATTATAAAAGTACCCTTTTCATAGCCAAACAAGAAAAGGTAACCCATAAGGATAGGTCCAATCATCTGCCCCATATTCCCAATAAAGTTAAGATACCCTACTGATTTATCATACCCTACTTGAGCAGAAGCTTTAAGCTCAATCAGATAATCATTACTCATTGGAAGGCCAAAGCTCTCACCTATACCTATGAATACAACCAGAAGCACTGCTGTTAAAATTCCAGGATGGATAGCAAATATCAACAACCCTGCAAGAGTTACAGTTAGATATAAAGCCATGGTCCATTTACCCCTGAGAAAACTATTCCTGGTAAAAAACCTTACAATTGCAGGCCCTAAATATATTATTACAAGGCTGTTGAGCATAAAAACCCGGCTAATATCACCTGCTGTTACATTTTGCGATTCTGCAAAAACAGGGAACATGTAGGTTAAAAACATGGTACATATTGATACAGGTATAAATGCAGCAAAAAAGAATAAAAATACATTTCGATTTGTGAAAAAATTAACAATGTTTGAAACTGTTACTTTTTTCGGTTCAGACAAAGTATGTGTTTTGTTGTTTACCATAAGATATTGTGCATAGAGAAGTGCAAGAATTGACACCAGTACTGAAAATATATAAACATGAGAAAACCCCAGATAATCAGCACTCAACCCCCCTATTGCAACTCCACAGCAATAGCCAGCATTAAGCCCTGAGTTTTGTGAAGCCAGACCATCATTTCTTATGTTTATATCAGGTGAAATCATGGGATAGCATTGCAAAGTTACAAGAGCAAAGCCATATGCAGCGCCCACAAAAGTTCTGGCTAAAATAAAAGCATAGGGATCATTTACATAAAAAGCTATAAATGAACCAAGAGCCATACAAATCGCACCAAAAATAAATGGAATTTTCCATCCCCGCTTTTCTACAAGATTACCTGCAAATATCGCCAAAACAGCTGTTGCAAGCATTTCTGCAGAAATTGGGATTGCCATAGCAATACCTTCAGACAAATTGAAAATAGAAGTTCCTGTACTGCGCAGAATCTCCCTCATCATCAAAGGAGTATAGGAAACCGGAAGAGCATAGGAAAAGGCAATAATAAATGCAAGCATGCGCACTATTTCAACAGGAAATTTTCCAAATGGATTTTCAGTAGTTTCAGGATCAGTCCTGTTTTTAAAAACATTTCTCAGTATTGTTATTTCAATCATTACAAGAACCAGTATTATCAATACTGTAATTATTTCTTTGCTTATATTAATTATAAAATTTTTAATGCGCACCTGAAATGTATTTAAATCTTTGCCTATCTCAAGAATTGCAGCAATATTTCCTTTTGAATCATAAACAGGACCAAGGGCATACATCCAGGAACCATAAACGTCATTTTCTTCAACACCAACTATTGCTCCGCTCTCAATTACATCTTTAAATGGAGATGCTTTATAATTCTCCCTGTAGGGGAAATTTATTCCTGTACTATCATCAAAAAACATAAGAACATATATATCATCATTTTTTAATGTGTATAAGCCCCCATAATAGTCTTCATTCCATTCATCCTTATTTTCATTGAACATGCTATGGAGCTGGGATCTTACTGTAACATAATCCCTGTTCATAAAATCTTCCCTATGCTGAATTTTATTTATAGTATCACCATCAAGAAACTTGTATGAAAGCTGGGTTATATATTTCAGATTGTTAAACTGATTTTCCTTATACATTCCGGTTAATGTTGTAATAGCTACAATCAAAACAATAATTGTTGTTATAAGAACAGCTGTTATTATCATTACAGATTGTACAAAAACCTCGGAAAAATTTTTTTCAAATACAAAGGTATATATCCAGGCAAACAAAAAAATGCAGCTTATAAAAAGGGCAATACTGCTTAAAAAGACAGCCCATCTAAGCAGTATTATCATGTTGGAATATTTTTTTTCTGCACTCTCAGAGATAATCTTGCCTTCAAAATCACCTTCAACAATTGAGCTATCGCTAACTGCACAAAACCCCTTTTCAGTAAGCACAAAGGATCGCACAGCTCCGCCTGTGTCTCCTGAATTGGTATACTTTTCTTCACCGCTTTTATTTGTATCAAGTTTTACAATTTTTCTCAGACCAGCATCAGCAAAATAGATTGAGGTTCCATCAGCAATCACTCTCCATGGAATGGAGGGCAATGTCTTTACATCTGACATTGAGCTTGTGTATATCTCTTTGAACTCCAGGTTGTATCTGCTAAGGAGGATTTGTCCCTTTTGCGTAATAACTGCTATTGATGCAAGGTTGGGCAAAAAATCACAGTCCACTACATTTACCTTGGGTTCTTTAATATCAATATGCTTTAACTTTGTGTTTTCGCCATTTTGCAGATTAATAAACCCGATATACATGACTTCGTAATCGTTGTAATAATAAAAAATTTTATCATTATAATATCTGATTTTTCTAAAATTGCTCTCCATATCAGGTTTGTCATCATCATAGAAATGGGCAAAAACAGTTTTAATAAAAACACCGGAAGAGGAGAACATTTTAATACTTTCTCTTTCCACCTTCAACCCGGAAGAGTCTGTTACATAATCAAGTATGTAAAAATTTCCCTTATTATCACATGTAATATCCCAGGCAAGAGCAAAGCGGTCAGGTTTATCAGAATTACCTTTGATAATAAATTCAACCTCACCGCTGCTATTGATCTTTAATACTTTTTTAAAAGAATCATATATAATATATCTATTGCCATTTTCATCAGCTGCTATGCGGGAGCTGTTTTCTATATTCAGGTTTGTATTAAAAGGATTTATAAAAACAGAATCCGGATTATTATAAACAATAAATCCTGAAATAATCAGGGAAAGCAGAATAAGAAGAAGATATCGTCCTGGTTTTGACATATAAATAACCTGTAATTATTTTTTTAACAATGCAATCACCGGCTTATAATTATAAATAAGACATAGTTTAAGACAGATTCAATATTATTATAAAAAGTAATTAAAACATCAAGACTTATTCTTTAGCATTTCGATAAAATAAAATTCAATCAACCTGAATTCAATATAATCACAGGTAGGAACTGAAAACCATCAGGGATTAAGCTGTTTTATAAGCTCAATCTCCCTTTTATTAAAAATTGCATAATGATATTCGTTAAGCTGAGCAGCTATTTCTTTGCTTACATAAACTATTCTTCTGCAATATGGTTTCCCTTCATACTGATCTACCCACATTAAAATTACTGTTTTATCAGAATCCCAGGCCATTGCACCCTGGTTATCCTTAATATTTTCACTCGAATGGATACCGTACTTTTCTTTAATTTTATTATACACTAAATTCTGATCAAGATAGGGGAATTTGAGAGATACATAAAACAGGGTGCCTTCATCTTTAACTTCTTCTGTAGCAACTGCGTCATTAGTATTGTCTGAAGCATTGTCAGCTTGATCTGAAACGTCTATTCTCTCACCAGTTAAGAGGGGATCTCTATAAAAAAAGCCATAATCATATTCAAGATCTCCATCCCTTGATTTTATTATTTTTTTTTCATCAGTAAAAACAAGGCGACCGGATATTTTTTCCCGCACATCCGTTAAATAGGATCCCCAAACAGCTTCTCCATAACCTGAAGGTATGACAGATTCTTCGCTTTGTTTTATCTGATCCCTGTTTTCGGTTTCAACTGTTTCCTGAGAGTATAGAGAAGAAAAAAGCAATACAGTCAAAAGAAGTAAAATAAAAATACGCATAATTGTTCCTCGCAGTCTATCTTGTACGGTATAAAAATATTATCGGAATCTGAATAGAAAATAGACACTCTTTTTATAATATCTGAACTCTTTCATTTTTATAAGGTATTACTTCACCAATAATATAAGAAGGGAATCCAGCTTCATCAAGCGCTTTCAGGGCAGCGTCTCCCTGATTTTTATCAACAAAGATCATCATCCCTATTCCCATATTAAATGTTGTAAACATTTCAGCTTCATCAACTGAGCCTTCCTTTTTTATTATATTAAATATTGGTGGAACAGGAAAGGATTTCTTTTCTATAACAACAGAGGTGTTTTGAGGAAGTATACGCGGTATATTTTCATAAAATCCACCGCCAGTTATATGAACAATCCCTTTAGGATTAATTCCTGACTCCATAAAGGATTTTATACCTTTCACATATATTGTTGTGGGAATAAGAAGCGTTTCTCCCAGGGTTTTTTCAAGATCATTAAATTTTTTATCAAGGGAGTAGCCTTTCATTTCAAAAAAAAGTTTTCGTACTAATGAATAACCGTTTGAATGAATGCCGCTGGATGGTATGCCTATAATTATATCACCAGCTCCTATTGTATTGCCATTAATTATTTTTTTCCTGTCAACAATACCTACTGAGAAACCTGCAATATCATATTCATCATCAGGAACCACACCAGGATGCTCTGCTG
>CAYTLM010000108.1:0-6932 GCA_964438485.1 uncultured Leptospirales bacterium
ACAACATTACCCTGGTGAGCAAAAAAAAGGAAGGGGGCTGAAAGTGAAAAATAAATTTCACAGAGTTTCCAGATTTTTAAAACTACGCCCTGTTGTTGCCTGGTCATCATTCAGCTTAACAACAATGTTTGTTATAATTATAACAGTTTCATGGACTGAAAGCAGCTCTGGATTCAACAGTTTCAGGGCAGAGGATTTTACTGTTATTGACATAAACATCCCTGAACCGAAAAATTTTACCGAGCCTGAAATTTCCATAAATGCCAATCCCTCTGAAGATATGCTGGACACTCCAAAGGAAGAGAAACCGGATCTATCACAATTTACAGCCAACTTCCCTGTGCCCCCTGTTCCGCGTTTTCATTCACTCCCCCCCTATCCTGACTCAATGAGAAGCAAAAACATAGAAGGCGTTGTAATTATAGAACTTGCAATAGATAATAGAGGCACAGTTGTTTACAGCAGAATAATCAGCTCCCTTGGGCAGGAATTCGACAAGTCAGTTATATCCTGGTCAAAAAATATCAGGTTTAGCCCTGCAAGGGATCTGGAAAGAAAACCAATTCCCTGCCTCATTCATTTGCCAATAAGATTTAAGCTTGATTCATAAAAATTGAAAATAAATACTCATTCCGAATCTCTCTATCCCAGATTCCTCCCCTAACTTTTTCAGACCTCTCCCTCTCCTCTATGAGCTCACATCTTGAACTTTACCCATTTTTAATAAAAAAGAGGAGAGGGGGTAAAAAAAGATATTAATCCAGGATAGGAACATGATTATAGTCCAAAATTAATATTGGAGACATAATCATGATGCCAACCTGGGAAGAAGCATTTAAAAATACAGATTTTGGAGATAAACGTAGAGTAAAACGAGCAATACAATTAGCATATCAAATAGACTCCCAATGTGAAAAAAATGGCGCCAGTTCATTACTATCTGGACATGGAGAATTAAAAGCAGTAAGTAGATTTTTAAATTCACCAGGAACTAATTAAAAAACGCCGGATGGGAGAGTCCGGCGTTTTGAATGGTTCTGCGATGTTTGTTCAAGCTTAATTTATTGTAACAACTGTAATACTGACTGTGACTTTGCATTAGCCTGGGCAAGCATTGAAGTTGCTGCCTGTGTAAGGATTTGATACCTGGTAAAAGACGACATCTGCTCTGCCATGTCTGTGTCTCTTATGCGGCTTTCTGATGCCTGTACATTTTCATAGGCATTCATAAGACCCTTGGCTGTGTGCTCAAGCCTGTTGTAATAGGCGCCCAGGTCAGCTCTTTGCTTGGAAACAAGTCTCAGGGCTTCATCTGTAAGACCTATAACTGAATTTGCCTTCCCTGGTGTTGACAGGGATATGAAAGTAAGTACAGTGGGGTTTCTTAAACCAAGAGCTGCTGTTGTCATGGTTTCTATGAATACCCTTTCTCTCTGGTGCATGTTGGGACCCATGTGAAACCACATTGAAGCTGAAGGGTGCAGCCGTGCAAAAGAACCTGTGAGAAGCTTCATTTTGTTAAATTCAGCCTGAGAAGCAATTCTGTCAATTTCATCAATAAGTTCGGAAACTTCTATCTGAATAAGCTGCCTGTCTTCATCTGTGTAAATACCGTTTGCAGCCTGTACAGCAAGGACTCTTATTCTCTGAAGTATTTCCTGTGTTTGTGTGAGGTATCCTTCTGTTGTCTGAATCATGGACATGCCATCTTCAGTGTTTCTTTCAGCCTGTCTAAGACCCTGAATTTGAGATCTCATTTTTTCAGATACTGCAAGACCTGATGCGTCATCACCTGCTTTGTTTATTCTCATACCTGAAGAAAGTTTTTCAACATCTTTAGTAAGGCTCCAGTCATGGAACTTGAGGGTTCTATGAGAGAAAATAGCAGCTACGTTGTGATTTATTATCATAATATTCCTCCTTGAATTTTCCCGCCATCGTCCTTGATAGCATTAACATTTTCCGTGTTAGTAACTAGGTCGTCAGTAAGAGAAATTTCCCATACAGGTGTTATGGGCATTTATATGCGTTTAAAAGCATTTATACTAGATTATATGATAAAAATAGCCTTATAACCTTGTTTTAATTTTTTTTCAATTTTTTAAAAAAATTGTTTGTTTAAAGGAACAGTAAATATATATGAAAGATGAAAATACTCTTTATAAGTTAAAAGGACTTAAAATGGCAAGATATAGTGGTACAGCATTCCATGGAAAGGGTGCATCAGGAGGCAAAAAAGGGGGCGGGAGGAATATTGTTGATTCCATTATTGAATTTTTTTCAAATTTTTTCTCAAATCTGCCTAATCTGGTGAGACATTATAGAATTATTATCATAGGAGTTGCTGCAGGGATATTTATTGCCTTTTTTGTAATTCTTGTTTCAGATTTTAAAAATGTTAAAGCCCTTGCTGATTATCAGCCTGAAACTACTACAAAAATTTATGATAAAAACGGGATTCTTATTTCTGAGCTTTTCAGGCAAAAAAGGGAGGTTGTGCCCTTTGAAAAAATTCCAAAAAACCTCATAAATGCCTTCATAGCAAGTGAAGACAATGAGTTTTACAGCCATTTTGGCATTAATCCTAAAGGGATTGTGCGGGCTTTTTTCATAAATATTTTTTCAGGAAAGATTAAGCAGGGAGGGAGTACTATTACCCAGCAGCTTTCAAAAATTCTCCTTACTTCAAGGAAAAGGAATATTTTTCGGAAAGTTAAGGAAGCTGCTATTGCTGTGATGATGGAAACAGGGTACACCAAGGATGAAATAATGGGCATGTATCTTAATCAGATATTTCTGGGTCATGGTGCCTATGGTGTTGAATCAGCGTCAAAAATATATTTTAACAAGCACGTTTGGGAGCTCAACCTTGCAGAGTCTGCTGTTTTGGCCTCACTGCCATCTGCCCCTAATCTTTTGTCCCCTATCAGGCATACTAAAACTTCTATTAATCGTCACAAAATTGTTTTGGCAAAGATGGTTGAAGCCGGATTTATTTCTGTTAAAGAGGCAGAGGAGGCTTTCCTTGAGTTTTGGCCTGATTACCTTGTTTATGTAAGTGAGATAGAACCGAGCATAAGTACCTGGAGTTCAAGAATTGACAAGGCTCCATGGTTTACTGAGCATGTGCGAAGAATGCTTGTGCGCAGATATGGTGAGGATGCTGTTTATTCCGAGGGTTTACAGGTTTATACAACACTGGATATCAATAAGCAGATTGCCGGACAGAAGATTTTAAAGGCAAGCCTTTCCCGTCAAAGCCTTGTTTCTGCAGGGCTTACTTTGAAAACATTTGATCCCAGAACAGTTAAAAAAGAGGAGGATGATGCTGTTCCTTTATCTGAAGCTGAAGAGCGGATATTAAAGCTGAACTATCATTTAAGGGCTGAAATTATTGAAGAGCTTGAGGGTATTAACTTTATTGCTGGTCTGGATGTTGTAAGTGATTTTATTGATAAGTATAAGGAAACCTACAGCGATGACAGGGATCAGCAAAGGGTTGAAGGCTGTATTATATCTATAAATCATGAAAACGGCTATATTGAAGCAATGATAGGAGGAGGGGAGTTTTCCAGCATAAATCAGCTTAATAGAACAATTCAGTCCAGAAGGCAGCCAGGGTCTGCGATAAAGCCCCTATTGTACGCAGCTGCTTTGGAAACCGGCAGGTTTACATCTGCCACTCCTGTTCTTGATTCTCCGATTGTATATCTGGATACTGATGGAAATGAATGGATGCCGGAAAATTATGAAAACGAATACTATGGGTTTGTGCGCCTTAGAAAGGCTTTGGAAAAATCGATAAATATTATTTCTATAAGAATAGCAGATGCTTTGGGCATTGACACTGTAATGAATTATTATGGCAGGCTTTTAAAATTTAATGACAATGAAAAGAAAACCCGTATCCCAAGGAATTTATCAATAGCGCTTGGATCTTTTGAGGTAAGCCCCTTTGAACTTACCACAGCATATGCTATTATTGCAAATGGTGGAAAGGAGGTAATCCCTTTTAGTATCAGATATGTTAAAGACAGGAATGGCAAAGTTCTTGAAAATATGGAAAAGGATATAGAGGAGCAGCTTGCGGAAAAGACAAAAAACGGTACTATTCAGGTAATTAAACCAGCCACTGCACAGATTATGATAAGCATGCTTAGAAGTGTAATATCATCCGGTACTGCAAGGCATGCTAATCCTGGCCGTGCTGCAGGAGGAAAAACAGGTACAACCAACAACTGGATGGATGCCTGGTTTGTAGGGTTTACTCCACAGCTGACAACAGGTTTGTGGATAGGCTATGATAAACTGGGCCTTGCTCTTGGTACAGGGCAGACTGCAGGAGGGATTGCTGCACCCGTATGGGGACGTTATATGCGCGAGGCTTTGAGCAGTGATGCTGTGCGGGATTTTCCTGTGTATGCCGGACTTGTTGAGGCTAAAGTATGCGCCAACACAGGGCTTTTACCAGGTTATTCATGCCGCGATATAATAAGCGAGGTTTTTATTTCTGAGTTTGTTCCTGTAGATACCTGTGAAACCTGTTCTGCACAGGGGGGGATACCTGTTTTAATAAAAGGTCCTGGAGAAAACATTGTTAAGGAACAGAAGGAAAAAATTATAAGAAGAAATGAAGGTTCTGCTGCTGAATCGATTCTTGATAATATTAATAATGATCTTTTGCGATAAGCAGAGACAGGAGGTACTATGAGTAATTATTTTATAAACAGGGAAGATTCTTTTTTGCTTCTTGTTGATATTCAGGAAAGGCTTTTTAATGCAATGGATGAAAAGGTACAGGGTATTCTTAAAAGAAATGCTTCCATACTTTTAAATTCAGCTTTAGAAATGGCAATTCCCATAGTTGTTTCAGAGCAGTATAGAAAGGGATTGGGCTCCACAATTGGCGAGCTTCAGGATTATATTAAGGATGCTGATAACTATGAAAAGCTTTATTTTGACTGTACAGGGGAGAGCTGCATACTTGAGGGGATAGAGAAAAAGGGGAAAAAAACAGCAATAATTACAGGGATTGAGTCCCATATATGTGTTTTTCAGAGCGCTCTTAGTCTGCTTGATAAAGGTTATAGGGTGGTTGTTGCATCAGATGCTGTTGCTTCAAGAAGAAAGCATGACTGGGAACAGGCTCTTGTTATGCTTAAAACAGCCGGAGCTTTGGTTTATCCTACAGAAACCATTGCTTTTATGCTAATGGAAAAAGCGGGCACACCTGAATTTAAATCTTTGTCACCCATGTTTAAGCAGCGTTAGGGAGATGGGGTCAGTTTTCTTGAATCTTTTTGACCTCACCCCGGCACTGCCGCGCCCTCATTCGACGCTTTTTACAACATCCTGTTGCGCGTCGAAACACACACATCCTGTGTGTAGTCCACTACGAGCGAGGGCTTTGAATCATAAAATTCCAGGATATACATTAAAATTTAGAATTTATGAAACTAAAAAATCCAATACCTGCAAAAAATTCAGTAATACTATTACTCCTTCTCATTAAGGAGAGGGAGGTTAGGAGGGAGAGGTCTCAAAAGAGAGTTGAGGGAGATGGGGTTTTAAAGGAAAATGGGGTCAGAGCCCCTTTCATACCAGGGTAGTTTTTTACTTTACATATATTGTGTAAGGTTTTTTAATAGAGGGCATTGAAAATAGCTTTAATTTAATTTATTTGGGGTGGGGCAATGTTCAGTTCCTGGAAAAAAATAGTTTTATGCAGCATTGCAGTTATGTTTGTGTCATCATGTGCAAAAGTTCCTGAAGAGGTTATTTCTCCAGCGCTTTCTTTGAAACCACTTAGTGGTGATGAATCAGGTATGGTAAGCATTAATTTTACCGGAGGTCTTAAAAATACAAATGACAGCACTGTTTTTTTAAACGTCAAAGGTGAAGTTGCTGTAATGGATAATGCAAAAAATATTTTATTAAAAATACCTTTTGGTCTTCCCTCAATTTTACCATTTGAAACAGGAATTATTCAAACTGAAATATCCATGAAATCCGGGGATGTTATTCCTTTACTTGCTGAATTTGATGTTGATGCTGATACCTTTTTTGCAGGCAAGGAACCGCAAAACCTTTTTCCTGATGATAAAAAAATTGTGCTCAATGATCTATCCCTTGAGAAAAAATGTATCATAGAAATTTTAGAGGGTAAAGAAAAATGAAAAAACCTGATGATAAAATAATATATATAGCCTTTATTGCTGCCACACTTGCTGTTGCCCTGTTTACAGGCGGGGTGTCCCTTTATTCAAAAGTTTTTGTTGAACCGCGTGTTGCAGCCCTTCTTGATAATGACAGCAGTGATTCTGCTGATTTTAAGGAAGCATATATAATACTTAGGGAGCCGCAGGTTTTTGCAGGGTATAAATACTGGGATTCGGAAGGAGTGCCAGCGCGTAATACTCTTCGTTATTTTGACAATAAACTTTTTAATGGGAAAGATATTATACAAACAGAAAAACCCTATTTAGAGCTCCTTAGAGCAAGAAGAGCTGCTGGTTCTACTTTGGGGATTAAAACAGCTTTTTTCTTTTTTGGCTTTGCATTTATTGGTTCATTCGCCTTTTTTGTGTACAGAGTGCAAAGTAAAAAAAATTCTTCGTGAACATAAGGAGTGTTCAGGGTGAAAGTAAACAAGCGCATACTTGTTGTTGATGATGAAGCCGCCATAAGGGGGCTTATGAAAAAAATACTTTCTAAACTAGGTTATACTGTTTTTTTAGCGTCAGGTGGAAGAGAGGCTATTGAGCTTCTTGATACTGTCATGGTTGATCTTATAATTCTTGATATGAACATGCCTGAAATGAATGGCCTTGAATTGCTGCATTATATCAGAAGTAAACATATTTCAAATAAGCCTGTGCTCATGATGTCTGGTGTACCAGACCCGGATCTGCGTGCTGAAAGCTATAAGCTTG
>CAYTLM010000109.1:0-6923 GCA_964438485.1 uncultured Leptospirales bacterium
ACAGTTTTTTAAACCTGCTCCTATCCTCAAGAAGAGAAAGCCTGGACATTTCAGGTAAAACCACATTACCTATTGAAACAATAAAAACCCCAAGCACAAGCTCGGTCAACCTGCTTGTATAATAAATATATGAAACACTGCCTGCTGGAAGCATTGTTGCAAGAAGATTGCCCACAAGCACATTTATCTGATAAATGGCTATGCCAAACAATGCAGGGCCAAGCATCCTGAATATTTTTTTTATTCCAGGATGATTCAGATCAAAAGAAAATTTTAGTTTGAAATTTTCCTTTACCATATAAGGTATTTGCAAAAATAACTGAAAAACCCCTCCAACAATAACACCTAAAGCAACACCAAAGATCGGCTCCTTAAAAAAATGACTGAAAATAATTATCCCTGTAATTATTCCCACATTCAGCAATACAGGTGAAAAAGCAGGAGCAAAGAAATGTCCCCTTGAATTCAAAAAACCCATTGCAAATGCCACAAAGCCGGCAAAAAAAAGATAGGGGAACATGAACCTGGTAAGGTTCACTGATAAATTAAAAATTTCAGCAGAATCAGCCCTGCCAAAAAATAATTTCATAATATGGGGTGTAAAAATAATTCCCGGCAAAACTATAAGGAATATAGCTACAAACTGAATTGTCAGAGTTTTTTGTGCGAGTTTTAATGCCTCCTCTTCACCTTCTACAATAAGGGATTCTGTGTAAACAGGAACAAAGGATATGGTCAAAGCACCTTCTGCAACAAGTCGCCTAAAAAGGTTCGGTATCATAAAAGCTATGTAAAAAACATCAGCAGTTCTTACAGCTCCAAAAGTTGCAGCCATTAACACATCCCTTACAAGACCAAGGATCCGGCTGCACAGAGTTGAAAGAGCCACTATACCTGTTGATCTTACAAGCGATGCCATGAACACCTCCGGAGATTAATATTTATGCAAAATAACGGTATAGCAATATAAGTCAAACATTATAGAAAAAAATTCTTTTTAATATTTCTTGACTAAATAAAAATCATTGCCAATTTTTTCTAAATAAGAATCATTAAAAAAATTATTTTACTGTTTAAAGGAATAAAAAATTGAAACTCAAAATTAACAAGATTGCAATCTTTAGTTTTACCATTTTAACACTTGTTCTTTTTTATTCAGGCTGTAAAAAGCAGATAAATCCTGAAGATATAGCCCTGCAAATACCAGCAGAAACAGCTGCTGATAAAATAGGCAGCTTCCCCCCTTCAAATTATGGGTATTTAATTTATGATATATCCGAAAACAAAGTTGTTAAAGCTCACAATAGTAAAAAAAGTTTTATACCTGCATCTATTACAAAGCTCTTTACAGCCATTTATACACTTGAAAATTTCAAAAAAGAAGATAGCTTTAAAACAGAAATATTACATACCGGAAAAATTAAAGGCAATCAGCTTAACGGAGATCTCTATCTAAAAGGTTCAGGAGATCCATCCCTTTCAATCTCAAAGCTTATTGAGCTTGTGCAACAACTCAAGGCAAAGGGAATTAAACATGTAAAGGGATCTTTTTTTTATGATGAATCCCTTTTCCCTGGCAAGAGCGTGATAGATGAAAGTATGTCACCTGAGGCAAGATACAATACAGGCTTTAGCGCCCTGAACCTTAACAGCAACCTTGTTTACTCTGTGCAGTTAAAAGACAAAGAAGGCAATGTAACCGGATATAGCATTATGCCGCCCAGCAATCTGCACAGTACAAGGCGTTACAGCGGTTTTCCGGTTTACCGTCCTGTAAGATACAGCAGCAATTTAAACAGGGAGATATGGGCTTTCCCTGAAAAAGGGATAATTCCAAGACAGCAGCTGCCTGTTAAAAATCCAGCGCTTTTCACAGCGTGGACATTTAAAGAAATCTGTAAAATTCATGGTATCACAATACCTGATCCTCAAACAGGTGTTGCTCCAGTAAAAACAAAAAAAATTGCCTTTTCCAAAAGCACAAACATATCTACAATTATCAGGGATATGCTGCACTACAGCAACAACACAACTGCTGAACTTATGGCAATAACATCAATTATCAAAGCAGCAGGTGAATACAAAAATTTCATGGAGCCTTTAGAGAATTTTTACAAAAAAAAATTCACTCAAATAGACTGGGCAGATTTTCATCTGGAAAACGGTTCAGGGCTAACCCCAGCAGGGCGTGTTACACCTGAGCAGACAGCAGCGATATTGATATATGCTGACAAAAAAATACTGCACGGAAAAAATACCAGTTTCTACCTGCCTTTATCCGGTTTAGATGGAACAATGACAACAAGGATGGACAGCCCTGATGCAGCAATGAGGGTTTATGCAAAAACCGGAAACATATTTTTCGCATCAGCTTTAACAGGTTTTTTCTATGCAAATTCCGGGAAGAAGTATATCTTTTCAGTTTTCATTTCTGATATTGAAAAAAGAAAATCCCTGGATAACAAAAATGGGGGAACCCAATCGCAAATACAAGAGGCAGTTTTATGGTCATCCAGCTCTACAAACGCAATAGACAGGTTTATCTTAGAAAACATTAAGAAGCTATAATTATCAGGGCAGATGAATTTCCTGGATCTCATCTGCCCCTAAAATATTTTTGATTATCTTAACACTTGACAAATTGAACTATTTTTTACACCTTAATAACAATGTATGAATCCTGTAAAAATGGCCATAAGATGAAAAAAAGAACCTCTATTATACTTGTAATAACTTTACTTGCCTCTCCTCTGTTTGCACAGGGATACCATTCGCTTGGAAGAAATGCCTATGTTTACAGAAATTATGAAAAAGCCAGAGAGCTTTTTCTTAAAGATGTAGAAACAGCTGACAGAGGTGACTCCTACTATTTTCTTGGTGAAATTGAAAAGATTGAAAATAATTATGATAAAGCTGCTGAATATTTTAAAACCGCAGTAACAAAAAGTATGACAAGAAAATACATGGTAAATGCCTACTGGAACCTGATTATTTTTTCAGAAGAGAAAAATGATTACAACAACGTAGTTGCTTACTGTAAGGAGTTATGGATAAAAACAGGTGCATCATCTGCAAAAAATAAAATCGATTCTCTTACAAACCGGCTTTTATGGACAGATAATCAGGAGGCAATTGAAAAATATAAAGCTGCAATGGAACTCCTTAAAAAAGGAAACAGCATGGAAGCAGAAAAAAATTTTAGAGATGCGATAAACCTGGACAGAAATTTTCTTGCTCCAAAATTTGAACTTGGAATGAAAGCATATAAAGAACAAAATGAAAACGATGCCCTTTATTATTTGAGTGAGATTACAGCCAAAATACCATTCTATTATGACCTGCAACTTATTGTTGGTGATATAAATTTTAAAAACAGAAACTACAGAACTGCTGCAAACAATTTTTCAAATGCAATTGACTATGGATTTATTAGCGAAACACAATTAAACAATACACTGATAAAACGGGGCACCTGCTACTTTCATCTTTCTGACCTGAACCGTGCTGAAGAAGACATTAAAAAAGCTGTAGATTCAATAAATATTAAAAAAAATTTAGACCCTCTTCTTGTTCTTTCAGCAATATATATTAAAAAAAATAATTTTGAAGATGCACTCAAAACCCTGGCAAAGGCTGAGTCTGTTGCAGGAGATAATTCCTTTATACTTTTCCAGACAGGAAGCATACATTATCACAATAAAGACTGGAAATATGTATCCTATTTTGATCGTCTCTTTGATACAATTGATAAAAAAAATCCGGATGCTGTAAAACCCTATATGCGCGCTTTTACAATTCTTATGCAGGCCCACTATGATAAAAATAATTATTCCAGATCCCTTGTGGTATCTGAAACAATTAATGAATTTAAAAAAGATTATAATGCTTTAACAATTTCTGCACGTTCAAACTACTATCTTTCAAACAATGACAAGGCAATAGAAATATTTGAAAGCATTTCCCTTAATAACGAAGACAGATTTCTCCTTAGCAGTGCATATGCAAAAAGAGGCGACAAGGAAAAGGCATCAGCAATATTAAAAAATTTACTATACAATCCTGATTTTAAAGATAAAGCCTTAAAAGATAAATATCTGCGTCCAATCGTAGAATCAATAGAAGCAGAAAAAACTGCTCCAGATACAACAACTCAGGATAAAGAAGAAACAACAGAGTAAATTATAATCATTTCATAAAAAAATAAAAATATGATAGAAATAAAAAACCTAACCTATCTCATATCTGAAAAACCTGTAATTGATAATATTTCCCTGACATTAAAGGAAATGGAAATTACAGGTATTTGCGGCCCACCTGAATCAGGAAAAACAACCCTGTTAAAAATTCTTGCTGGTAAGCTAAAGAACTACACAGGCTCAATTAAATTAAATGAAACTGAACTATCTTCAATTCCTATAAAGACCCTCAATAAACAGATAGTGCTAAGTGACCCTGATAGGGAAAAACTTAATGAAGAATCAACTCTATATAACTTTATTTTAAGCGGTAGAGAACTTTATAAAAGATTTTTAAACCCCTATGATGAAAAGGACCATCACCTGACTGAAGATATTATTCAAAAACTCCACCTGGAAAATATTAAAAACAGTAAATTAAAAACCCTGTCGCATTCCTGTTTACAATTAGCAGGAATAGGAAAAATCCTTGCCTATCAAAGCAGTATTACACTCCTTGATAATCCGGAAAAATGCCTGAACATCAATCAAAGAAAGAACATATTCACTGTTTTAAAAAAACATGCATCTGGAAAAGGAAAAAATATAATAATAGCTTCAGGGGATATTAATTTTATGACAAATCTCTGTGATAGAATAATTATAATAGATAATGGAAAAATTATAGAGGATAAAAGTCCTGAAAATATATCAGCTGAAACAATAGAATCTGTATTTAAGACAAGGCTTGTTATGGTAAAAAATATTATTACAGGTAAAAACGAGTTTCAAATTATTGAAGAATAAACTATTTTTAAGTATATAACTCCACTTTGTGATATCCCTCCTCAACAGATGCTGCAAAAATAAGATGTCTATATGCTTCAATATAGTCAACCTGCTCCATGAAATCACTATCAGCAGCAACAATAATCACTCTGTTTCCCTTGTCTCTTGCATAGTATGAAACCTCAAGAAAAGCGCTAAGCCCACCAAAAGTAACAAAATCAATATTTTCTGCATTTATAAGAAGGTTATCTCTTTCAGTCAGATTATATACTATAGACTTAAAAGAATCAGCTGTATTAGAAGTAAGATAGCCTGAAACATCAAGAATATTAAGGCCTTCAAACTCCCTTAATGAATAGTTAAGCGCCTGAGCCATAAAAACCACCCACTAAATATCACCCCATATTTTCCCTATATACCTGGCACTTCTGTTTCCTGCCATAATATCCACAAGCTCTTTGTTGTGAGGAGGTAAAATTATTATATTATCAATTTCTTCCCTGGCAAAAAATCCAAAATCATAAAGCCGCTGCTCTGCACCAAGCTGATAATCCCCTGAAATATAATTACAAAAAAAACAGACATTCAAAATCTGGCGCTCCCCTGAGGGAAATATTGTTTCCGAAATAAGGAGCAGCTCCCTTACCTGAACTTTAATATTAAGTTCTTCTAAAAACTCACGCTCAAGTGCTTCTGTCAGGGACTCACCAAAATCAACACCACCTCCGGGTAAAAGCCAGTAAATGTCCCTGTTCTTTTTATGAGCAACAAGAAGCAGTTTTTCTTCATGCATAAGAACACCTGCAACTCTAACCCTTATATCCTTTCCCTGCATGGTTAAATTACTCCACCATTTTCATTTACACTTTTAAGAATAAATTCAGCAGCATTCATTTCTGCTTTTCTTTTACTTGAACCAGTGCCGGTTGCAGCCTCTTTACCATTTATTATTAATTTCACTATAAACTCTTTTCTGTGATCCGGCCCCTTTTCCTCAACAACTTCATATACAGGCCTTTCCTTATATTTCTTTTGCACATATTCCTGCAGAGTAGTTTTAGGGTCACGAAGATATGACATATTATCAATTCTTTCTATTTCTTTTCTAAGAAAGGATAAAATGAATTTCCTGACACACTTTAAACCAGAGTCCAGATAAACCGCACCAATTAATGCCTCAAATGAATTAGCCAGAATTGATGTTCTGTCTCTTCCACCACTCTGCTCCTCCCCTTTACCCATAACAAGAAAACTGCCCAGGTTTATTTCCCTGGCTATTTTTGCTAAAGTTGTTTCAGAAACAACAGCTGATTTTATTTTTGCAAGATCCCCCTCAGGATAATCATAAAACCTGTTATAGATGTATTCATTTACAACAAGGGCAAGTACAGAATCTCCAAGATACTCCAGCCTTTCATTATCATTCATTTTCCCATTACCTGTCTCATTTACATAGGATCTGTGAATCAATGAATGTCTAAGAAGAGATTTTTCCTTAAATTTAACTTTAATTCTGTTTTGAAGTGCAGTTAGCTGCCTGGAATGATGTTTTTGCTGGTGCAGATGATCAGGGTCTTTTTTTTTATCAGCCATAATATGGGTTTTATGCGTTTATGCAATCTCTAAACTTTTTCCAATATAATCATAAATATCTTTCAAAGTTAAAAGTCTTTCAGCATCTTTCTCCGTAATCTCAATATCAAACTCCACTTCAAATGCTATAATAAGTTCAACATTATCTATAGAGTCTGCTCCCAGATCTTCAAGAATAGAAGCATCATCTGAAAGTTTATCAGCATCTATTTCAAGCTGACGTGCTATAATACGATTAACTCTTTCAACTACATTATTCATATTTTAACCTGTTATAATAAAATCAATAATATTCTTTAAAAAACTAAAAGCAATTCTAGTTAATAATTAAATATTTTGATTGTCAAGTTATAATAAGAAAAGGGA
>CAYTLM010000110.1:0-6875 GCA_964438485.1 uncultured Leptospirales bacterium
TTTTTACAGGGTATCTTCTTTCACCAATGAAAACATAGGGGAGCCCTCCCTCTTCCATAAGGGGATAACGGTTCTGCAAAAAATGCTTGCTATTTTTATCCTTATTCATAATGATAAAATCCATGAATAATATCATTATTAAAAAGGATAAAAATGAAGGATATATTCAAGCGGCTGATTACTGATTTCAATGAGAGAAAACTTCCTCATATCTTTAAACGGGACTATGATATACCCCTGGACAGCAAAAAGATTGTTTCGCTTATTGGCGTAAGAAGAAGCGGGAAAAGTTATATTCTCTTTTATTTAATTGAGCTATTAAGAAAACAGATCGCATCAGACAGAATAATCTATATCAATTTCGAGGATGACAGGCTTTTGGGGCTTACCCTCCAGGATCTGGATGATTTAATTGAAGGGTATTTTGAAATCTACCCTGACAGCAGAGATAAAAAAATTTATATATTCCTTGATGAAGTGCAGGCAGTTGAAGGGTGGGAGCTTTTTGCAAGGCGGATTCATGACACCCTCAATGCTTCCATATTTATAACAGGTTCTTCGGCAAAACTTTTAAGCCGCGAAATTGCCACAAGTCTCAGGGGGCGTACAATCAGTTATGAAATATTCCCTTTATCATTCAGAGAATATCTGCGCTTTAAAAAAATTGAAGTAAATCTTAATTCATCAAAATCATTAAGCTATATCAACAAGAACCTGGATGATTATCTCTTTAAGGGTGGATTCCCTGAGGTTGTTGAGTCGGATGACAGTATAACAAAAAGAATACTCAGTGATTATTCAGATCTCATCATTTACAGGGATGTTATTGAAAGATATGGAATAACCAATAATCTGCTCATGAAGAATCTGATTAAGTATTGTTTTAGCAATATAGGCACTCTTTTGAGTATTAATAAGCTTTATAATGAGTATAAATCCCAGGGTTTTAAAATCGGGAAAGATACCCTCTATGAATATTTTTCCTACCTGAGTGATGCTTACGCGCTTTTTGGAATACCGGTTTTCCGGAACTCGGTAAAGGAGGAGCAGAGAAATCCGAAAAAGATATACTCTGTAGATAATGGTTTTAAATATATCTTTGATCCATTTGTGAGTGATGATTTCAGCAAACTCTATGAAAACACAGTTTTTTTGCACCTCCGAAGAAATACAGGTGAGATATATTATTTTAAGGGTAACCAGGAGGTTGATTTTTACTGGATTTCCGGCAGGGAAAGGGGGCTTGTTAATGTTTCATACAGCATTAATAATAAAAAGACAAGGGACAGGGAAATGGAGGGCCTTGCTGAAGCAATGGATTATACTGGAAGTAACAGGTCTATTCTGATTACTAAAGATGCAGAAGAGACTGTTTCATTCGGTAAAAAGACAATTCAGGTTATTCCTCTTTATAAATGGCTCCTTGAGGATGAATTTTAGCATTAAATGTTTTTAAAAAATAGAAATTTTCCTTGAACTTTACCCATTTTTTCGGACAATCGGTTAAGCGATTAAAAAATTTTCATATTCTGTCGGTGTCATATAATTCAGCTGACTATGAATACGCTTCCGGTTGTAAAAATATTCGATATAACTAAATACTTTATATCTTACCTCGTCTATACCATTAAAACTATAACCGTTTAATTCTTCGACTTTGAGCAAACGGAAAAAGCTTTCCACACAAGCATTATCCCAGCAGTTCCCACGTCGGCTCATGCTTTGTATGAATTTTTGATTCTTTAGATGCCACCTGAATTCATTACTTCCATATTGTGACCCTTGATCAGAGTGAATTATCAAATTTTCACCAGGCTTTCTATTCTTACAGGCATCACTAAAAGCTTTAACTACAAATTCCGTTTTCATTTTTTTAGAAACAGCCCAACCCACAATTGCCCGGCTGCAAAGATCAAGAAATACACACAGATATACCCAGCCTGATTTAGTAGGTATATATGTTATATCTGTTGCCCATGCTTGATTGGGTTTATCCCAATCAAAGCGTCTATCCAGAACATTAGAAGCAGCCTCTGAAGCATTAATTACCTTGCATTTAGGGCGATATTTCTTCATCACCTTGGATTTTATCCCATTTTCGCGCATAATACGGGCGACTCTATTATGACCGATTGAATATCCGCGTTTTTTCAGCTCAACCTTTATCTTCGGACTGCCGTATATTTGCTTTGAGTCATGATGGATATCTCTTATATGATTCAAAATTTCCTTATTCTCAATAGCTCTTTGAGATTCCGGTGCTCTTAGCCAGGCATAGTAACCACTTCGGCTTACCCCAAGCACATGGCACATTCTCGAAACAGAAAATTCATTTTCATGCTTCATTATGAATTTGTACCTGTTCCCGGGGGTTTTGAGAATATGCCCACGGCTTTTTTTAATATATCACGCTCCTGCCTGAGCATTTCATTTTCTCGTTTAAGACGGGCAATCTCTTGATCCCTCGGTGTCCCATTGCCGGGAAATGATTGTTCCTTGAATTCACCAAGCTCTCGCTTCCAGTGGCTAATACAGCCTGCGCCAATTCCCATTTCTTTTTCAAAATCACGTTGTTTCTTGCCACTTTCTTCACATAGCCTTATGGTGTCTAATTTGAAATCTCTATCGTACTTGTTCCTTCTACCCATTGATAAGCCTCCATTGTATTATTTTCGGCTTAACTATCTGTCCAGTTTATCGGGTAAGATTCACCTATAATAACAGCAAAAACCCCCCGCTAAAAAACCGCACATTCAGATTTTTTTCTTGACTTTTAGGGTTTAGTTTAATAAAAAGCTTTCAACTTTTTAGTAAACATAATTTTTACTAATAAAGCCGGAAGCGGAAAGCTCCAGCACTCTGCTTAAAAAAAATTAAATCGCGGAAATTATTATCCCAGTTAAAACCGGAGGAACCATGTTCAAAGTGATGAAAAATTCTCTCTCTCTCTCTCTCTCTCTCTCTCTCTCTCTCTCTTATTACTATTTTCTGTATTTAGCATAGCCTTTACAGCCTGCGGCGGAGGCGGCGGAGGCGGTGGTGGAGGTAATGTCCCTGCCGGATCAGACACAAAGGAGCTGACATATTTTGCCATCGTATCCCCTGACAGAACCGGGATAATAGACCAGACAGCAAAAACAGTAACTGTACATGTCCCCTATGGCACGGATGTAACTTCCCTTGCAGCGGATTTTACAACAACAGGGGTTTCAACAACAGTTAATAGTGTTGAGCAGGAAACCGGTGTAACAGAGAATGACTTTACCGATGATGTGATTTACAGGGTTACAGCAGAGGATGGGTCATATTCAGAATATACAGTTACAGTAATGGTCTCTGCCATTGATGATAAGGATATAATCTCCCTGTCAATAACCGGGCAGACTAATTCTGTAATAAGCGGAACCGGTATAACAGTAACTGTACCTTATGGCACAGATAAAACTTCTTTATCACCTGATATTATTCACACCGGTGTAAGCATAAGCCCGGAATCTGGAGTATCAGGGGATTTTACAAATCCTGTAACATATACAGTAACAGACGGTACTGGTGATACAAAAGAATATACGGTTACTGTGCTAACTTATGTAAAAACCTTTGGGGAAACAAATGCTGATTGGGGGCATGGGACATGTACAGACTCATTGGGTAATGTTTATATAGCAGGCAACTTTTACGGCACTGCTGACTTCGGAGGAGGCCCTGTGGTCAGTAATGGTCAGGATGCATTTCTTGTAAAATATTCAAAAAATGGATCGTATTTATGGGCAAGAACTTTTGGAATGGCAGGATCGTCTAGTGGTTGGCACTCAATATGTACAGACTTATCAGGAAATATCTATGTAGCAGGCATTGTCTCCGGTGATAATGTTGATCTTGGCGGAGTTATTATTCCAGGCTCTGCAAGGCTAAAAAGGTTTGTTGCCAAATATGCCCCTGATGGATCATGTATATGGGCAAAAACTACTGGCGTGGGCACGACTTCTGTCGCTGTAGATTCTTCAGGGAATGTTTTCACTGCAGGCAGGTTTACCGGTACAGAAGATTTTGGCGGAGGAAATATAACAAGTAATAATCAGGATGGGTTTTTGACAAAATATGCTCCTGATGGTTCCTATTTATGGACAAAAACTACTACGGGCAGCGGCAATGAAAGTGTTAACTCTGTTGCTGCAGATTCAGCAGGTAATATATACATATCAGGTGATTTTAGCGGTACAGCTAATTTAGGCGGCGGAGATGTGCTGAATAGTAGTGGATTTGACGCTTTTATAGCAAAGTATTCATCTAATGGCACCTGGTTATGGCAAAAAATTTTTACAGCAAGAAATAATCACAGCGATACTGGCAGGGCAACAGCTCGATCATTAAAATTAGACCCTTCTGGCAATGTTTATGTAGCAGGCGAATGTGCAGGATTTGTGGATTTGGGCGACGGTGAGGTGAATGTGGGCAATGCTACCGCATATGTAGTAAAATATACGCACGGTGGTTTATTTCTATGGTCAAAAGTTGCTGTTATAGGTATTTCCGGCGGTTCTTTTCGTAATATTTCAATCGATGTGGATGCTTCCGGAAATTCCTATATAGCAGGAAACTTCAGGTTCAGGTTTGATTTTGGAGGGGGAAATATTTTTCCTGCAAATGGTGAGTATAGCGCATGTGTTGTAAAGTTTGACGCTGATGGGGTTTATAAATGGGCTAAACCCTTTGCTCACAATATAAATTATACTCATATGCATAATGCAATATGCTCTTCAATAACTGTGGGTATTTCAGGCAATATCTACACCACAGGTGCTTTTCAAAGAACGGTTGATTTCGGGAACGGCGATTTTACAGCGAGTACATCAAAAGATTTTTTCTTGATACAGGTTCTTAATGAGTAATCCTGTTTTTGTCTGCTGTCCGGTGAGGTGAGGCCGGTTCGTCCATTGCACCGATGTTTTGATAAGCCCGGTCACTGAAAAGTATAAAGTCTTTACAGTAGTGCCGGGCTTTCAATAACAGGGAGTGATTTGAGATTATTATTCTATTTTATTTAATTTTAAAGCTGCAGCTTTTTAGGCTGGTTTTGACTTTGTTCGATCAGAGGATTGGTGCTCTCTTAGCGGGGTTGTGATAAAAACCTATTATATCGTGAGGTAATATGTATTCATTAGATGGTAATCAGGAAACCTGGACTTATCTAGGCTTGATTGATGATAGAGTAGCAAAGTATAATTGGGAAGGAATGAAAGAATATAAAAGGAATCAGTTTCTTCATGCAATAAAGATGGCAGCGTTGTTCGAGGATAGAGTCCTGATAAATGATGGGTACTTAGTAAATGACATGTTGAGGGACGAAATAATCAATTCTTCCTCCCTTTTAAGACAATTAATGAAAAACGGGAGAGTTAGTATTCTTTCAAAAAGAACTGATGGTCGTTTAGATTTAATGTTTGAAGATTTAGCAGGTAATATTCCTACATATGAGCATCTTGTTTCTAGCCGGGCATGGCCAGAAATTAAGGAAGGATTAATAGAAACAGTAAACTCAGAAGAATATCAGTATCTACAATGGCCCGATATTGGATCATTTGATAATCGGATAGGTTTTGATAAAATAGTTGAAGATATTGAAGGTGGGGAAAAAGCAGGAACTATTTTAGAGAAAATTAATTCTGCAGATTGGAGAAATGTTTTCAATACTTTTAAAGAAGAGAGGGGGCGACGTTTTGAAACAGGATCAAGATCTATATGGGAAGAGGTTGTAAGCAAGCTTGATGATCCATTATCAAGAAATCGATTGATGAATATTGCTAATGAGGTTTATCATTATAATTTAGCAATGGCTCTGGGGGCAGCAAATAATTCTATTGTTAATGTTTCTACAATCGCTTCAAAGAATTTATGTTCTGCGAAATATGCTGTTTCTGGTGATCCATTGTTACAGGTGAATCAAAAGATGAAAATTAATCTTGCAAGAGTAACGGATGAACTGTTTATAGATTTAATAAATACAACTAAGAAGGAACGGAAAGCGTATCGGCGTGAATTAATGAAACAATTTTCTAAACCAGATCAGGAACGAGTTGAAGATAAAATTAATGAATATTGTGATGCAATAATTTCCTGGTACAGGGTTAATGCCTTACCTGGTGAGTTAAAGTTTATTGATAGAAATAAAAGTAAAATAAATAATTTGGCAGAAATATCTTCGTTTATAGGGGCTGTTGTTGGTGATACGGCAGGGCTTATTAGCGGGAGCGTATCATTTTTTTTATCTAAAATTGCAATTGAAATACCGCATTTTTATGCAGCCTGGAATGTGCGAGGGTTAAAAGGAACAATGAAAACAAAAAGATTTAAGCCTCACGATATAGATAAAATCTATACCGGAACATTTATTATTGATCCTCAAATAGCTCAAAGCCATATTGAGAGAAGTATTTAAAAATCGTTCATACTTTCTATTGAAGATATAATGGATTTACCAGAGATGTTCTCTTGTCTGAAGAGAACAGAAATCTATTCAGCGGGCTGAGGAGGTTTTTCAATGGTTGAAGAATCAGTTGAAATCATAGTAAAAAAATATTTAAAAAAACTTGAAGAAGCTGGATATGAAAACTGTTTTGCGGTTATTTACGGTTCACAGGCATCAGGTAAAACTCATGAATGGAGCGATATTGATCTCCTGATTGTCTCCCCTGTATTTAATAGCGGTATAAAGCGGAGTGATGTGAATACACTATGGCGGGTTGCCGCAGCAACAGACAGCCGTATAGAGCCTGTACCTGCTGGGAAGATACAGTTTGAAACTGATGACGGAAACGCTATAATTGAAATTGCCCGCAGAACCGGATATATAATCAATCTTGCAGCTTAAATTC
>CAYTLM010000111.1:0-6869 GCA_964438485.1 uncultured Leptospirales bacterium
CCTTGAGAAGGTTTGCCTGTGTTACTCCGGTTATTGAAGAGACTTTATCAAGGTTATATCTTTGATAATGCTTTTTCAGAAGCTGGAATACGCAGTTTGGATTTTTTAAAGAAGGATCCCGTTTTACTGCTCCTTTTTCATCCTTTACAAACTGCCAGCTTGATTTATCATAGAGCCTTGTTTTTGTATTGAATCCTGAAAAAACGCCATTATTAAAGGCAAACTTTGGGTTTACCAGATAGGATGCGTTTGTATAATCATTAACATATTCCTTGAAATATAGTTCGTTATCAAGAATATATTTTATCATACCGCCCATGAATGCAATGTCTGTTCCTGAGCGTAAGGGAACATGGAAGTCTGACCTTGCTGATGTTCTTGAAAACTTGGGGTCAACGTGAATAATCTGTGCCCCTCTTTCTTCTTTAGCCTTTAGTACCCATTTAAAACATATAGGGTGGTGTTCTGCTGCATTACTTCCTATTATAAGACAACAGTCTGTATTTTTAATATCTATCCAGGTGTTTGTCATTGCTCCACGTCCAAATGATTCCGCCAAACTGGCGACAGATGGGCTGTGTCAAATTCGGGCCTGGTGGTCAATGTAGACAAGACCCATTGCCCTCATTGCCTGAACAACAATGGATGCCTCTTCATTACTCATCTGGGATGAACCCATATGAAACAGAGATTCAACACGGTTTACAACCTGACCGTCAGCATTTTTTGTAATAAAAGTTTTATCTCTTGTTTCTTTGATTTTACTCGCGAGCCTGTCAATCATCCAGCTCCAGCTTTTTTCTTCCCATTTTTCGCTAAAAGGAGCTCTGTACATGGGCTTTAATACCCTGTGGTCGCTGTTGACCATTGAGTTCATTGTTGCTCCTTTTGCACAGAGTGCGCCTTCGCTTATGGGATATCCAGGATCCCCCTCTGTACTGACAACCTTTCCACCTTTAACATGCGCAATAAAACGGCAGCTCACTGCGCAGAAGGGGCATATTGATCCCACTTCCTTAGCCCCTTTTATCTTCAGATCTTTAGCGTAAGATTCTGTTACCAGATAATTGATTCCAAGGCTGCCTAAAGTTATTGCACCGGCACCGGCTCCCGTGATCTTAAGCAGTTCACGTCTAGTAAATTTCATTCAAATCCTCCTAATCGTAATAACTCCCTTAGGGAAACAACAAATTTTAATAGTCTTCCAGCATAGGAAGCTCTTTGTTTGTATATACTTTGCAGATGATGATTGCTCACCTTCCACAGCATAGTGATTATTTTTTGACATTAATATGTCATAGCTGACACAATAATGTCAAATATAAATTGATTTATTATGAAAAAAAACATATACTTTTTTTTTATGTTGTTAATTTTAGCATGATATTTTGGTGAAAATGATGATAAAACCAGGTTAAATAAGGCCATCCATACTTTATAAAAGCTTTTAAAAAATAAAAAAGAATTTGTATAAGGAATTATTATTGATTATAATATGGCTGATGCAATTCTGTGTTATATATATAATCAGAGATTTATAATGAAGATAAATACAATAAAGTCTATAAATATTCAGCTGCCTGAAAGAGATATATTATTCAGGCTCAAGTATAATATACATAAAACTGTAATAGACGCTGATGCTTTGATTAAAATAAAGGGTATTATGGTTAAGGGATTTAATATTTGTAAGCCACAGGGGGTATGGGGCAGATTGGATATTACTGATATAAAGGAAGAAAGTGTTGTTTTTGAAACCGGAGTTGAAATAAATAGTGCCTCTATAGCCAGACTGCTCTCTTCCTGTCATGCTGCTGTTTTTATGTCAGCAACAGTTGGACCTGGTATTGTTGATATGGCTTCTGAAGCTGTTTTATCAGGAGATGGGGGATCTGGTATTATTTTTGATGCTGTTGGAAGTGAAACAGTTGAAGCTGCAATAGAATGGCTCAATGTCTATATTGGCAGCACAATTAAAAAGAACGGTGAGGTTTTAACAGTTTCGCGTTTTTCCCCGGGTTATGGCGATTTTAAGCTGGAATATCAGGGGCTGTTTTATAAAATGCTTCAGCTTGAGAATATGGGTGTTGCCCTTACTGAAAGTTTTATTCTTGTGCCTGAAAAAACAGTAACTGCAATAGTTGGAATTAGAGGGTGAAAAGCAAAGTGGTCTAGCAACGGCCCCTCAATTCCCAGAGGGGGCTTAACGTAATGACATTGCCCCTTTTTGGGACGGGGGCAAGCGAATAAAACCATGTAATTATAACATTTATGCAATAAGGAAACCAGGATGAATAAAGATAAATTTGCTGATTTTGTAAAAAAAGGACTTGTTATTCTTGATGGTGCAACAGGCACAGAGCTTGTTAAAAGAGGAATGCCAAAAAGCGTGTGTCCTGAATTATGGTGTGTGGAAAATCCCCATGCAATAAGGGATATTCAGTCAAAGTATGCAGAAGCAGGAAGTAATATTATATATGCACCTACTTTTGGTGCAAACAGGGTAAAGCTTGCAGAGTTTGGTCTTGAAAAGAGGCTCCATGAAATAAATAGAGCCCTTGTAAAGCTGTCAATTGAAAGTGCAGGGAGTGCTTTTGTTTTTGGTGACCTTGCGCCAACAGGGCGTTTTGTTGAACCATTTGGCAATATGCCCTTTGAGGAGGCTGTTGATGTTTACAAGGAGCAGGCAGGGGTTCTTATTGAAGCTGGAGTGAGGGGATTTATTATTGAAACAATGCTTGATATTCAGGAAGCCAGGGCAGCCCTGATTGCTGTTAAGGAGATCTGTGATTTACCTGTAATGGTTAGCATGACCTATGAAAGCGATGGCCGTACCCTTAATGGAACAGATCCTGTTTCAGCACTTATTACATTGCAGTCTTTGGGTGCAGATGCTATTGGCTGCAACTGTTCAACAGGGCCTGATGATATGCTTGAAATTATTATTGCAATGAAAAAATATGCAACAGTACCTCTGCTTGCTAAGCCAAATGCAGGTGTGCCTAAGCTTAAGGATGGGCAAACTGTATTCAGCATGGGACCTGATGAGTTTGCAGCCTTTGCACCAAGGTTTATTGAAGCTGGTGTTAATATTTTTGGCGGGTGCTGCGGAACAACATCTGAGCATATTTCTGCTGTTGTGAAAATATCTGAGGGATTAAAAACAGCAGCTCCTCTTTTAAGGGGAATAAGTGCTGTTTCTTCAGCAAGGGCTTCGGCTTTTATTGGCGGGGACAATCCTTTTACTGTTATTGGTGAGCGTATAAATCCCACAGGGAAAAAAGCATTACAGGCTGAGCTTAGGGAGGGTAAAACTTCCATGGTTCAGGATTTTGCCTTTGAACAGGAGATTAAGGGTGCTTCAATTCTTGATGTTAATATGGGCCTCTCCGGTATAGATGAAAAAGAAATGATGATTAAGTCTGTTGGGCTTCTTTCACGGGTAAGCAGCGTTCCTTTGTGTATTGATACAACTGATCCGGAAATTGTTGAAGCTGCTTTGAGAATTTACCCTGGCAGGGCAATTGTGAACTCTGTTTCAGGTGAAAAAGAAAGGATTGAAAAAACCCTTCCCATTGCTGCAAAATATGGTGCAATGATTATTCTTCTTCCCCTTGATGATAAGGGCATTCCTGAGACAATAGAAGAGCGTAAAGATATAATAGAAGATATAATTGCAAAAGGCAGGGAATACGGCTATGTTCCTGAAAACTATGTTGTTGATGGCCTTGTAATGACTGTTAGCTCTGACCCTTTTGCAGCTGAAAAAACCCTTGAGCTGGTGGAGTGGTGTTCCAGGGATTTAGGTGTAAATACTGTATGCGGTCTTTCCAATGTTTCCTTTGGTCTTCCTGCAAGGGAGTGGGTAAATGCATCATTTCTGTCAATGGCAATAAGCAGGGGGCTTACATGTGCTATAGCCAATCCAGGGTCAGAGCTTCTAATGAATACTGTTTTTTCATGCAATGCCCTTTCTGGCAGGGATAAAAATCTGAATAACTATGTTGCGCGCTTTTCTGATATTAAGACGAGCAGTGGTGAGGTGAAAAAAGATTTATCTCCTGGAGAGCTTGTGTTTGAGGCAGTGCTTAGGGGCTGGGATGACAGAATAGAAGAGTATGTCCAGTCTGCAATTAGAGCAGGGATAGCTCCTGCCTCAATTGTTGATGATTTTCTTGTACCTGCAATAAATCTTGTTGGTGATAAATATGACAAGAAGGAGTATTTTTTGCCCCAGCTTATTATGAGTGCTGATACAATGCGCAGGGGATTTAATTTTCTTGAGCCTCTTCTGGTGAAAAAAGAGGACGAAGAAAGGGCAGGGAAGATTGTTATTGCAACAGTTAAAGGCGATATTCATGATATAGGGAAAAACATTGTGGCGCTTATGCTGCGTAATTATGGCTTTGATGTGATCGATCTTGGAAAAGATGTACATGCTGAAACTATATTAGACAGAGCTGTTGAGGAAAGGGCGCAGATTGTAGCCTTATCTGCCTTAATGACAACAACAATGACTGAAATGGACAATGTTATAAAGCTTTCCAAAAAAAGGGAACTTGACTTTATGTTTATGGTTGGAGGAGCTGTTGTTGATCAGGAGTATAGTGATGAAATAGGTGCTCATGGATATTCCCGTGATGCAATGGAAGCTGTAAAGGTGGCAAAGATGCTTCTTGCCAGATAGGCATCTATTCTGTATAGAGCAGGTTAATCGCTTCTTTGTAAATATTTTTAATATCATCTGCTTTGGATGAATTTACAAGAACTGCTGAAGCTTTTAGCTTTATGATTTCATCTTCACTCAGTTTAATTCTGTATCTGGACATGGTGTTGCATAGAGCCTGTTTTATTTCATTCGCTTCATCAGCATCTGCCCCTTGAAGGATTGCTCCTATCATATCCTTTACAAGAAAAAGGTCGCATCTGGTTCCTGTAACTTCTCTTATGCCTGGATGAATTATTTTAAGCACTGTTTTTTTCTGATCATCTGTGATTACAATGTCTTTGAATATATCTACGAGGATAAGAAAAAAGTTCTTTCCTGATTGTATTGATCTGTTTATTTCCTCATTCAGCTTGATGTTAAAATATGCAGTGCTGTAAAATCCCGTGCTCTTGTCTGTTATTACATTGTTTATAACAAGAAACTCTTTAATTTCTTTGACTGTTTCTTTTAATTCTGTTTGTATTAATTCCAGGTTTATTTTGTAAGATGCTTCTTTAAGCTTTATTTTAATAATGCCAATCAGGGAGCTGTCATCAATAAGCGGTATTGTAACTACTGTTCCGTTGTGTGATATGTGAGCACCGGATCTATGCAGTAGGGCAAATTCCTTTATTTCAATTATGTCCATTACTGCAGAATCGATTTTAAAAAAAGCTTTTCCCTTTAGCTCATAGGTTTTATTCATTGTGTCTTTTGTTTTTTTGATATAAAGAGATATGGATTCAGGTGAGAAATCTCTGTGGATTTTTTTAAAAAGATCAAATATGCGTGAGTTTAGCGATTCCCATGAGTAGTTGTTTTCATTTACAGCAGCTCCCCTTGTTGCCTGTTTTTCTTCTGCGCTTAAAATTCTGGGGTCAGATTCATCCATAAAAACAGGTTCCGGTTTACCCAAAGATTTGGAAGGCTCCTGGTTCAGGCTGTCATCTGCCCCCTCTTTTGAAGATGTGAGATTTATTATTTTTTCTTTTATTTCCCTGTTGTCCTTTATTATTCCTTTTTTTGCAAGGGTCATAAAAAGCATAGCTGTAGCTATTGTGCAGAATATTATAATAAGTACTATTTCAAGCGAGAGCCTGATTATTGTTTTTTTATCAGGCTTGTAGGTGTATGCTATTATGGATCGGTTTTTATCAGAGCTGAATGATGTTATAAAGAATTCTTTTTTGTTCCCACCTGGTGTGACGTAGGTTTTTACCTCTGTTTTTTTGCTGTCTGGTTTTTCTGACATTATATCTTTTATCAATGAATCGTATATAAAGGCTGATGTTATTATGCTGTTGTTTTTTGCTGATGTTTTTATTCTTCCTGTTGAGTCAATTGTTGCTATAAGTGCAATGGATTTGTCCATGTTTATAAGGGTTTCAAATATCTCTGTTTTTTCCTCTGAGATGTTTTGGTCGATTTTGTCAATATATGAAGCAAGCTCTGTAGTTGAGCTGTTTATTCTTTCTACATAGGCTTTTTTGAGATTTTCGGATTTTAAAAAATAATAACCTGTCAATGAGATGGATATGAGGATAAGGGCTGTGATTATTATTTTAACTCTATGTGTCATTGATATTTCCTGCATGGTCTTTTTTTATATTGTCGGAATATAGGATTAAGGTTAGCACAATATTTTTGATATTTGTTTTGGTTCTGGTGAAAGAAGGCAGGGGGGTATAGGGAAATGAAATCTGTCATTCCGCCTGTAGCGTGCGTGCCCTGAGTAAAGCGAAGAAGTGCCCTTGGGGTAGAATGCCGGAATCTTATGGAGAGAATTTACTGTATGGGATTCCTGCATTCGCAGGAATGACAGAGGAGACTGTTTAGAAATGAGGCTCTGACCCCTGGTTACCTCGATACAGCGACTATGTCAGCGTTAGGTAACCGTTGAGAAAAAATTACTTTATAAACTTTAAAATTTCGGAACACTCCTGTGCAGAGATTAAGGCTTCTATAGCATTTTTAAGCTTATCCAGGTCGTCGCAGCTTTCAATTGCTTTTATATTGTCAGGGGTAACATCACCAAAACGCTTGCTTAAAAGACGGACAAGGGTTTCACGGCGGTCAATCAGTTTACCTTTTTCCATTCCCTTTTCGATTCCCTTTTCGATTCCCTTTTCGATTCCCTTTTCGATTCCCTTTTCGATTCCCT
>CAYTLM010000112.1:0-6797 GCA_964438485.1 uncultured Leptospirales bacterium
GGGGGATTTAGGGGGTTATATTTGGAAGAATGGGAAATGAAGTTTATTATGTTTCCCAATAATCTGGAATGAGTCAAAAACAATAGCAGCCTGGATGATGTTGCGGGGGTGGAGATGAAAGCGAGAAAGAATTATCTTATAGACAAAGGATTTCAGTTAAGAACCACATTCTCAATTCTCGGTATTGTCGCAATAGTTTCTCTTTTGATAATAGCATCAATTTCAGCTGGTGTAGTTTACAATAATGAAAAGATTAGTAATATCTATGAAATAGAGGATAGCATATTTAATCTGATGCAGGCTGCAAACATTGAATCTAATATAAATGATGAATATCTTAAAACAACATCTCTTTTAGTGAAGCGTCATGAAGCGAACCTGGATACTATTAATCAGATTAGATCATATAATCATTATCTTTTGATTGCACTTGTATTTTTTGTCCTTATACAGTGGATTGTTCTTTTTATGATGCTCATACGAATTACTCACCGTATTTCAGGGCCTGTTTATGTAATGTCCAGATATTTTAATGAAATTATTGAAGGTAATATTCCTGAAATAAGACCATTGCGCGAAAAGGACGAGCTTCAAAATTTCTACTCGCTTTTTAAAGAACTTGTTGACACTCTCAGGAAAAAAACCACTACTAAGTAAGGTTCATTATAACAATGTGCTTGTAAATTTACAATTTAAATCAGTCAGGATTAATTTATGAATAAGTTTATAAAAAAAAATAAAACAAAGTGTATAGCTTTAGTTGTTGTGTTATTTGTTATTATAGCTTTTAGTTTTTACAGTAGAACCGAGATCGATCCTGATATAAGAAATCATTTTCCCAGTGAAAATGATTTTGTTGATTATTTGACTAACAGTGTCAGTTTTGCTTCTTTAAAAATTAGTTTTGTAGAAATCAAAAAAGGTGATAATTACTGGAAAATCGCAAGGGATTATAATACAAATATTGATTCCTTAATTGGAGTAAATATTTTCTGGGAGGATCTTCTTGCCAGAGTAGGGGATGTTGTTGCAGTTCCTGACCAAAAGGGCGTACTGGAATTTATTACAGATTACAGGCAGATCGGGGATCTTGCCCAGGAGTATGGGGTGGGAGTAGATGATATTCAGGTTCAAAAAACACCTTTGTTCTATTCTTTTTACTATAAGTTTATTGCAGACAGAAAACCCATTGCAGTTTTTATAAAAGATGCAAAACCCTGTTCAAGTAACATGACCAGTGCTTTGGCAGTAAAGTTTGAATTGAGGGAAATGTTCAGATCTCCCCTGGGAGGCCGTTTAAGCTCTTTTTATGGCAACAGGAAACACCCTGTATATAACACAAGACGTTTTCATAATGGTCTTGATATTGCAGCAAAACATGGTACACTGGTTGGAGCTGCAAGGGGCGGGAGAGTTGTTGCTACAGGGTGGAATGGTGGCTATGGTAAAACTGTAGTTGTTGAGCATGATAAGGGATATAAAACACTCTATGGCCATCTTTCACAGATAAATGTCAGGACAGGGCAGAGTGTTTCAGCTGGAACAATTCTTGGCAGGGTTGGATCAACAGGCCTTTCTACAGGGCCTCATCTTCATTTTACTCTTTGGCATAATGGTAAATTAATCAACCCAATGGATGTACTCTGGTAATAAGCATGGGAAATTTTGATGTAATAATTGATAAAGCTCGTGAGCTTTCAAAGTGCATTGAAGAGAGTGAAATAGCTGTTGATTACTATAACAATATTCAATTGATGCAAAAGGACGTAAATGCTCAACAGCTTCTTTCAAGGCTTGTGTTGCTTGGAAAGGAGTTGAATGAAGCAATTAATAGTGGTGATGAGGATTCTTTTCCTGGAGGGGCAGAGGCTGAACTTTTGAGAGAGGAGATAAGAGAAAATGATCTTGTGAAGAATTTTATTCTTGCTCAAAAGAATTATTTAAATCTGATTCAGATGGTTCAGGATAGAATAAAAAATCCAATTGAGGGAAATCATGATAAATAAAGAAGATGGGAATATAATTTTTTCTGAAGAAAGTATGGGCGATATTAGCATAGGAAGGCCAAACCTTGGTCCTGATGTTCCTGTATGGATTTACCGCTTAATGCAATATACGCTTAAAGCCTATCTGGATAAAGAGTTTGGTGTGCAAAAAGCTGATGAAATTTTGTATAATGCAGGGAAAATAGCAGGCGCTGGATTTTGTGCTTCAAGGATTGGCAGGGATAAGGAATTTAATGATTTTATTTCTACTTTGCAAAAAGAGTTAAGGGAAAATAAAATTGGAGTATTTCGGGTTGAAAATCAGAATACTGAAAAAATGCATTTTATAGTAACAATTGCAGAGGATATTGACTGTTCAGGCATACCTATAACAGATGAGACCCTTTGTGTTTATGATGAAGGTTTTCTTGCAGGAGTTATGGGCTTTTATACAGGGAAAGAATTTGAAGCAAGGGAAGTGGACTGTTGGGCAACAGGGGAAAGAATATGCAGATTTGAAGTGAAAGCATCTGATGAATCTGATTGATCTAATAAATGAAAAGCTGCGAGTAATACTTCAGGGTGAACTTCCTGAAGAGATCCCAATTGACAGCTTTAAGAATGAAAGTCATAAAGAACTTTGTGATAATATAAACAGGCTTATATCTTCTGTTTCCGAAATTCATCATTTTGTGCACCCTCTTTCAAAAGGGGATCTTCAGGATATTTCAATCAATCGCTGGAATCTCATGGGGTCACCATTTAAGGAACTTCACTCCAGGCTTCTTAATTTAACATGGCAGACAGGACAGATAGCTAGAGGCGATTATAGTCAACGCATTGATTTTATGGGAGAATTTTCCAATTCCTTTAATACAATGGTAAAAGCCCTTGATATGAAGGATCGTTCTCTTAAAGCAAAGATAGAGGAGCTGGAAAAGAGCAAAAAGCTTATTGAAAGTGAGCTAGGTATTGCAAGAACAATACAGAATAATTTAATCCCTGATTCAATGATCGATTTTGACGGAGCAGAGTTTTATTCAATATATAAACCCATGGATCAGATAGGCGGTGATCTTTACGATTTTTTATTTTTTCCTGAAAAAAACAAAATAGGCATATTTATAAGTGATGTTTCAGGCCACGGGGTTCCTGCAGCCTTAATTGCAAGCATGGTAAAAATACTATTAACAACTGCTGGTGTGAATAGAACGTCTCCTTCCGGGCTTCTTCAGTATATTAATAATGAACTTGTGGGTTTAACAGGGGATAATTTTCTTACGGCATTTTACGGGATATTTGATTCCCATGATGGAACTTTAAGCTATTCCAGGTGCGGCCACTGTTATCCTCTTCTTTTAAGAAAGGGAGAAATAATACCTGTAAGGAGCAGCGGTACAATAATGGGTCTTGTAAAGGATATTGTAATTGAAGAGCAAATTGTAGAGCTTTATAAGAGCGATAAAGTTCTTTTTTTTACTGATGGGTTAACAGAGGCATCAGACATAAATCATGTTCAATTCGAAGATTTTATGATAGATCAGGTTTTGCCTGTAATAGCAGGTCTTGATATTAAATCCCTTATTAAAAGGCTTTACGAGTCCCTTGCTTTTTTCATGAGCAATAATCAGCCGGATGACGATATTTGCATAGTTGGTATGGAGGTACATTAGTTGTATTTATTGTTTTATTTTATCTGTTTGTAATTTGGCTTTATTATAAAAATTTTCTATGATGGCATCATCAAGCTTTTTTTGACTTCTTCTTTTTTTATTAATTTCATCTTTCAGTCTTTGATTTAAATTGCCTTTATCTTTTACTATCTCAATCATGGCTTTTTTTGAAAGAACATAACCAGAGGGGCAGTTGAAATATTCACCAAAGAGCTCGCGAAATATCCACACAGTTTTTGCCAGTTTTTTTTCTTCACTGTTTAGTTTTTTGTATCCTGGGAATTTGTTTTTATACTGTTCAAGTTGATTGATTCTGTAATCTCTTTTTATAAGATTGGAGCAGATTCTTATGTATTCTTCATAAAGGCCTTTTTCTTTGAGTGTGATTGTGAAGTTCTCCTCAATATCCAAAAGCCGGATTACATCATTAACAGCGTATTCAAGAAGATCTTTACTCAAGGGACGTTTTAGCCAGTTTGCACGCTGAAATACGTCTTTTTTGTCTCTGCCTATGCCTATGTATTCAGATATGTTTTCTTTGAGCCCCAGAATTTTTTGTGCAACAGCAATATCCCTTATTGGATCAATTGAGTATCCAAGAACGTTTTGGGTCATGAAAAGATCGTTTCTGCATGAAAACATTACTTTTATAATATTGCTGCATGTGAGAAATTCTTTAAGAACAGGCTTGTTGCCAATTTTTTTTACGTCAACTATAGCTGTGTTTTCTCCATCAAAGCATTGTAGAATTGAAATGGAGTAGTGGTATTTAACAGAGCCTTGATCCCCTTCCATATCCAGGGCAATTCTGGTTATATTCTTTTTAAGCAGAGAATCATAGTAATCACCAAGGTCTTTTTCTGTTTCTATTAGATGAACTGGAAGCATTGTCCCCTTTGCCTGGCTATTTTAGTTTTAAATTTGCTCCAATTTTATCTTAAAGTTAAATTAAATCAAACAAATTAATATTGTTATGCAGGAATAGTACGTATTCCGGTGAAACCTGCTACCTGATGGCGTTTTTCATTTTCCTGATTCAGCATTATTCAAGTGGCAGGTTTTGTCAAAAATCACTGGCGGGCATGAGTTGAAATACGCAGCTCGGAGAACAGAGAGAAACAGTTAATCTTGTCGCTGGTGGTTGAACCTGTAAAAACTGCTAGTCCTAGATCTTCATAACAGCAATAATTACACCTGCAGCTGATACTGTTAAGCCAAAGGACCATATCATAAACTGGAAAAGACGTTTATTTACTTCATCAAAACGTCTATCCATCTGCTCAAAACGCTTATCTACCTGTTCAAAGCGTTTATCTACCTGCTCAAAACGCCTTTCTATCTGCTCAAAGCGCTTATCCATATACTTTTGCATATCTTCAAAGCGCTTATCCACCTGCTCAAAACGTTTTTCTATCAATTCAAAACGTTTTTCCATCAATTCAAAACTTTTGAGCATTAACTCACGCTGGTTTTTAAGCTCTTCTTCAACCCGCACCATTCGCTCGCGCAATTCTATCTCATAAACAACAGGGGGTTTTCCTAAACTTTGTTCAGAAATTATCCTGGCCAGGTTATTTTTTAAGTAATCCTCTATTGATTTATAATCTTTTTCTTCAAGTGCCATAAAATCCTCCACAGGCTAAACTGATGTTAATATAAAAAGTTTTTAAGGAGAAGTCAAATAGTTTATTTATGGAATATAAAACAGATGGGAAAAGTATCTGTGTCTTCGCTAACTCTGTGTCTTTCTGTGAACCTGCCCATTCCCCTTGTTTAATTCAAAATTTTGTTTCAACGCTTTTGCAACATTATGTTGCAAAAGCGTAGTATAAGACAGGCAGGATTAAAAAAATTTAATATTTAAAAACAGATTGTTTTTAGTAGTTTTCTTTTTTTATTTCAAAAAATGCCTGTGGATGCACGCATGCAGGACATTCCTGTGGTGCTTTTTTCCCTTTGTGGATATAGCCACAGTTTCTGCACATCCAGTAAACTTCTCCATCTTTTTCAAAAACAATACCTTTTTCCAGGTTTTCAAGAAGTTTAAGATACCTTTTTTCATGCTGAGCTTCAACTGTTGCAATCATTTTGAAGGCTGTAGCTATTTCCTTAAATCCTTCTTCTTCTGCTATTTTTGCAAATTCAGGATAAAGTATTGACCACTCCTCATTTTCACCCATTGCTGCAGCTTTAAGGTTTTCTGCTGTATTTCCTATTATGCCTGCAGGATATGTGGCCTGAATTTCCACATCTCCGCCTTCAAGAAACTTAAAAAATCTTTTTGCGTGCTCCTTCTCCTGTCCTGCGGTTTCCATAAATATAGCAGCTATCTGTTCAAGGCCTTCTTTTTTGGCCACGCTTGCAAAAAATTCATATCTGGTTCTAGCCTGACTTTCTCCAGCAAAAGCTTTTAATAAATTTTGTTCAGTTTTTGTTCCTTTTAATGATTTTGTCATTATTTACTCCTAATATTTTGTTAAGAATTATTCTTATTAAAGTTTGAATGTTTGTAAATTACTTTTTAATTATTCATATAAAAAAGTCCAATACTAATTTTGGGACTAGTTGGCTCATTCAGATTATTGGGAAACATAACAAATTTCATTTTAAACCTGACTTCTCTTCAAGACCTCACCCACCTAACCTCCCTCTCCTTAATGAGAGGAAGGAATCGCAGCATGTGTTTTTTGCAGGTATTAGATTTTTAGTTTCATGGATTTAATAGTTTATTGTGTGTCCGGAATTTTATGTTATAGTTCCCTCTTCCCCTTGAGGGGAAGAGGGTTAGGGAGATGGGGTCTGAAAAAAGTCAGAGAGGGATCAGAGCAATAGAAAAGGTCACTAAATAAAGATAAAAAAGTTAATCAGCCCTCTTTAAGGGGGCGGCGGCCAAGGGTTCTTTTAGAAAATAAATTAACTCCGCCGGGGGTTTGCTTTATCAGATGTGTATAATAAAACAATAAATTAGATTTTTAAAAAATATTTTTCCTCATGAAAAAATATTGACTTTCCAATGGCTGGTAAATGATTGCTTTATGACTTTGGTCATTTTTGTACGGCAGATCTTTTGATCTGCCTTAATACTTTTACAGGATGGTGTGCCGATGATCGATACATCCTACATTCAAAGCTGTTCTCA
>CAYTLM010000113.1:0-6723 GCA_964438485.1 uncultured Leptospirales bacterium
TCGGTTTCTGTAAACTGGTTGTAAGTGGTAGGCACAAGAACAATTGGAATTGAAGCGAACTCTTTTTTGAATCTTAGGCAAAACTCCTTAATGTCCTCTCCTGTTTTTTCCTTGCTGTGAATCATCACCCCATCTGCACCAGCGCTAACATAGGCAGCTGCACGCTCAAGCGCGTCTTCAATGGATTTTCCTGCTATGAGGCTTTCGAGCCTTGCAATAATCATGAAATCAGTTGTTACCTGGGCTTTTTTACCTGCGCTTATTTTTTCGCAAAATTCAGGAATAGTGGCAAGGTTCTGTTCTACTTCTGTTCCAAAGAGTGAATTTTTTTTGAGCCCAACCTTGTCTTCAATAATAACAGCAGATACCCCGTTTCGCTCCAGGGTTCGTACTGTAAAAACAAAGTGCTCGGAAATCCCACCTGTATCTCCATCATATATAATTGGCTTTGTTGTACATTCAAGAATATTGGTAAGACCCTGCATTCGTGTAGTAAGGTCAACTGCCTCAATATCGGGCTTGCCCTTGCTGGTTGAATCAGTGAGGCTTGATGACCACATCCCATCGTATTGATGTATTCCATCCTCTGTTTCAATCTGGACATTTTCAACAAGAAGGCCTGAAAGCCCTGAATGGGCTTCCATAATCCTTACAATCGGCTTTGCCTGGATTAGGCGACGAAGGGTTTTCAACCGGACATCAGGTGTGGTGCCTATTGATTTTCTCGCTTCATCAAGCATTGATGAGGTAATTCCCGGAGTATAGGGAATTTCAATAACCTCTCCATTGATTTGAGCCATCACTTCAAAAACTTCGTCGCGCACCTTGCTCAAGGGTCCGCTTTTCCAGTCATCTCCATGAATAATAGCATCTGGCCTGTATTTTAACAGGTTGGAAACATAGCTCCATTCTTCCTGTGGTACAACTTTTTCCACACCCTTGATATTTTCTACAACATTTTTGCGCTGTTCATATGAAAGAAAGGGCAAACGCTTGTGTGCAGCAATGGCAGAATCTGTCAAAAGTCCAACAAGCACCTTCCCATGCTTTGATGCTTCATTGATAATATTAATTATTCCCGGATGGATAATATCCCCTGTTAAACCCAGGTATATAGTTTTCATTTTTACTCCTGTGTCCTGTATTTATCATACTGGATAATATAAAGAATTTTGCTTCAGGCTATTATGTATTAGAAAAACAGCCATTGGTAAACTAAGTCAAGATATTTTAAAATTTAAAATTATACCTCTTATAATACAATAATAATTAAGAGATATAAAATAAAAAAATTACTTTTTACTTTACAGGTTAAGGAGTTCTTTATTAATGTCTTGAAAAATGTTGTTTTATTAAGTGATTTATTGATAAATAATCTATGTTTAACCAGTCAAAATAGATTTTCAGAGATTGCCCATAGGTTTTATGCGTGAGGTATGGTTTTGAATATTTTTTATATGATTTTTTTCTATCCTATTGAACTTTTAATGAAGTTTGTGCTTGAGCATTTTTATTCCCTGATTGGTTCATACGGGATTTCTTTAATTTTGACCAGTCTGGTGATAAATGTAATAATGATCCCCATATTCTGGTATGCAGAAAGGCTGCAGCAGAAGGAGCGCGATGTGCAGGCTTTAATGCGTCCAAAAATCGAGGAATATAAGAGTGTTTTTAAAGGATATGAGCTTCATCTTTATATAAGCAATCTGCAAAAAATGCATAATTATCATCCTCTTTATGCATTAAGATCCTTGTTAGGGCTTTTTATTCAGCTCCCTTTTTTTGTTGCAACCTATAATTTTCTTTCACACTACAAAGCAGTAGAGGGCGTTTCATTTCTGTTTATTACTGATCTTGGGAATCCTGATATGCTGATTCCGTTTTTTACTTATACTATCAATTTACTTCCCTTTGTAATGACAGGTGTAAATATAGTTTCAAGCTTTGTTTATGGTAAGCTTCTTACAAAAGCAGAAACAATTAATATATATGTTATAGCTCTGGTTTTTCTTGTATTGCTATATAATTCACCGTCTGGTTTGCTTTTATACTGGACTTGCAATAATATTTTTAGTCTTTTTAAAAGCATGGTATTTGCAGCACAGCTTCGAAAAAGGTCTGAAGTTTAAATCTAAAATTTAATAGATGGGAGTTTGGCATGTTTAATATTCCTGGTGTTTTTTTACTATATTTTTTATTTCTCCCTTGCGGGGCTTATGCGTATCTTGATCCTGGTTCAGGGAGTATGCTGATTTCAACTCTTGTTGCAATTGTAACAATTTTAATATTTATGTCAAAAAGTTTTATTTATGATAAAATCAAAATTCTGGGAAAAAAAAGCAATCTCCCTGATTTAAAAAGAGAGTATAATCTTGTGGTGTACTCAGAAGGGGGGCAGTACTGGAATGTTTTTTTACCTATACTCAAGGAGCTTGATGCCCGGGGTGTGCCTACTATGTTTTTTACAAGCAAAGAGGATGATCCTGGCTTGACCTATGAGTTTGATCATATTGAAAAAAAATATATAGGTGAAGGGCATAATGCCTTTTATGTTTTAAATTCTTTAAAGGCGAAGATGGTTCTTATGACAACCCCTGGTTTGGGAGTGCTTCAAATAAAGAGAAGCAAAGGGGTAAAGCATTATGGCCATGTAACACACGCTGCCGGAACCTGTGCAACCTATAAGGCTAATTCTCTTGATTATTTTGATAGCGTACTGGTGGGAGGATCTGCTGATAAAAACATTCTTCTGGAACTGGAAGAAAAAAGAAAGAGCGCTGCAAAGCAGATTGAAATTATCGGGTGTACCTATCTTGATGTGCTTAGTTCAAAGCTTAGAAACAGTAATTACAGCTATACTATGTTTAAAGAAAAAAAGCCGACAATCCTCATCTCTCCAACCTGGGGAGAGCATGGTCTTTTGAGTAAGTATGGGAAGCCTGTGCTTAAAACTTTATCTGAAAGCAGGGATTTTAATATTATAGTAAGGCCTCATCCTCAGTCATTTATTTCAGAAGCAAAGATTATGAATGATCTGATGAACACTTATCCAGACAGTGAAAATTTAAAGTGGGATATGGAGAAGGATGGGCTGCTTGCCATGTTCCATGCGAATTTGATGATCAGTGATTTTTCCGGAATAATATATGATTATCTTTTTCTTTTTGAGCGGCCGGTTCTTACCTTTAAGGCGCAGTTTGAAAAGCGGGGCAGGGAGGCTATGGATTTAAAAGATGACTCCCCTGACATTAAATTTCTTGATAAAATAGGGAAGACCTTAGAGGAATCAGATATACCTGATTTAATATCAATCATCAAAGATAATCTTTCAGCTAAAAATGCCCTGCCGGATGTTATAGAAGAGGCAAGGGAAGCGCTTACACAGTTTCCGGGAGAGGCAGGCAGGCGTGCTGCAGATTTTATTCAGTCAGTATTAAATAATGAAAAATAGTTAAGGTAGAGATTATGAGCATTATAAATTTTAAAAAATATAAAGGAAAGGACCTAACTGCTTTTTTTATAGGTTCAATTTTTTTTATCTCTATTCTTTTAGTCTATTCATTGATTATTGCACATAGCCTTCGCAGAGGGATAAATGCAGAGTTTACTCTGTATTTATCAAAAGTTCTAAAGTATGTTCTTGTGGTACTTGTGTCTGTTTTTTTGTGCTATCTCTTCTTTGTAAAAAAGATGGCTTTTTCATATAGGAAAAGGTTTGAGTCTTTTGAGCTTAAGGATTTTGTTTTTATACTAATTCCACTGACTCCTGTTATGCAGTATATACTTTCAAATCAGGGATCTCTTACTGTTTTAAGTTCATTTCTTGTTTTTGTTTTTTTTGTATTGATTGCACTAGTATTTGGAATAGCAATACCGGTTTTGCTTTCAAAATTTGCTTTTAAACAGGTGCTGATTACAGCAGCAATAAGTTTTATTACCTTAATTACAGCAATGGCCTCTATTGCAGAAGCGAATGCCTGGACACAAAAGGGGCAGGCAGCTGTGCAGATGACTGTTTTAGTTGTCATTATCCTTGCTCTTTCTGCAAGAAAATTTATCCCTGAGAAATTATTTATCCTGGCTGTTCTGGTACTTTTTTCTGTAAATACCATGTCCGGCTTTTTAATTAAAGATACTTCAGATAAAGGTAATACAGGAAGTTTAGAAAAGAGTAATCCTGACAATATTAAAAAATTTCCCGTTACATCAGCACTTGAAGGCAAAAAGATTAAAAGACACAATGATGTTCTGCTGATTGTATTTGAAGCTTATGCTGATTTTGAAACAATAAAGCATTATGGCTTTGATAACAGTGAGCAGATGGCGCTTTTAGAAGATAAGGGATTTCATGTTTATCATGGCACTTATTCTATTGGGGCTCCTACTACACCATCCCTGGCAAAGGTTTTTAATATTGATAGCGATATATCTGAACATAAACAGTCTCTTGCAGGAGGGAGTGCTGTTCATGATTTGCTTGAAAAGCAGGGATATAAAACCTATGGTGTTTTTGACAATGCCTGGAATTTAAGAGGCTTACCTGTTGAAGATATCAGGTATTACAATACCTTTCCCCCTACATCTGAAGCAATGGATAGCTGGGTGCTTGCTAAAGCTATACTTACAGGTGAGTTTAGTGATATGGTGAGCTTTGAGGGGATTGACCTGGATTCCTATCTGGAGCATAAGCGTAAAGTAATAAAAAGGGAATATGCTTCACCGGTTTTTATGTACTCGCACAGTAATTTCCCCAGCCACAGGCCAAGCAGAATATTCAAAATGAATAAGGGAAAGGACGATGCAAATGTAAAAGAATATATTGAAAAACTCCATCTGGCAAATTCTGAAATGAACGAGGATATTGAAGTTATAGTTAAAAATAATCCTGAAGCAGTTGTTGTAATTGCCGGAGATCATGGGCCTTTCTTAACCAAAACCGGTTACGGTGTACACCAGGGACGGGGTAATTTTACATCTGAGGATATAGACAGATATGATGTTCAGGACAGGTTTGGCTCTTTTTTAGCAATCAGGTGGCCTGAAAAAAAATACGCAAAAAAATATGATATAAAAATTTTCCAGGATATTTTTCCTGCAATTTTTTCCTATCTCTATGATGATGAAACTTTATTCAATAAGCTTAGAGTTGAAAGAAAAACAAAAGGGAATAGCTTAACCCTTGGTGTTTTTGTAGAGGATGGTGTTATTGTTGGGGGGAAAGATGATGGGGAGAAGCTTTTTATAATGGATCAGGAATAAAACAGGGGCAGAAGTTTTTTTGCATAAATACTAATTAAAGCCCTGAATAAGTCAAAAAAAGGACTCATTCCAGATTATTGGGAAACATAATAAATTTCATTCCTCTTTATCCTAAGAGAGAACCCCCTAAATCCCCCATTGGGGGACTTTGAAAATTTCTGTTCACATTTATACCTTGCTAAGCGCTATAATAAAAAAATGCACTAAAAATTATAAAATAAGTTGATCAACCCCTATGGGGGGTGGCGGAAAAAGATTTCTTAAAGAAAAAATTTCATTCCGCCGGGGGTTTGCTAACCAGATGTGTATGGAAAATAATATTACTTTTATCAAAGCTCTGATTTTAATAAAAAAAGCAATAAAATATAAAATTGAAAAATAAAAGTAACAATTATTGCTGATTTTGTCTAATTTTAATGTAAGCAAGGAAACTTTTTCATCGAACTCTCCTATCCTGAAGTAGTTGCAAGCTGCTTCAGGATTATTTTTTTAATACTAAAATAGAAAAGATGCACTATGTTTATGGAAAATAATTTCAGTATCTTTTAAATTATAATTAATTTTTACTTGACCAGAATTAAAGCATTTTATTAAATAGTTTAATTGGTTAATTTGAACTTATAAGGAGAGATGAGATGAGCGCTGAAAAAATTTATGACATTATTGTAATAGGTATGGGACCTGGAGGCATGGCTGTTTCTGCAATGGGCTCTGCAATGGGTCTGGATATTCTTGCAGTAGAGAATAATAAAATTGGTGGTGAATGTTTAAATGTTGGCTGTATCCCAAGCAAAGCCCTTTTAAAAGCAGGTGAGGCCAAACAGGTGGCAGACAACCTTAAAAAATATGGAATTGTTTCCGGGGGAAAATCTGTAAGTAAAACAACTCTAAAGGTAGTAAAAGAAAAGATTGAATATATTAGCGGGCCTAAAACAACTAAAATGTTTGATAAGGTTGAAACAGTTTTAAACAAAGGGATGGCTCATTTTGTTGATAAACATACTATACAGGTTGGGGATAAAACCTATAAGGGGAAAAAGATTTTTATTGCAACAGGCACAGAGCCCTTTATCCCCAATATACCAGGTCTTCAGGATGTGCCCTATCTTACAAATATGAACCTGTTTGAAGAAAAAAATATTCCTGCAAGCCTTACAATCATAGGTGGAGGAGCTATAGGTTCAGAAATGGCTCAGGCATTTGCAAGGCTTGGAAGCAAGGTTGTTCTTGTGCACAATGAAAAACATCTTATACCTTCCGGAGATGCAGAAGCGGCTCAGGTTCTTGAGGAGCAATTTGCTGAAGAAGGAATTACTGTTTATAATGGCTATTCAATTGACAAGGTGGAGCAAAAGGGAAAGTTTATTCAGGTTCACGCTGGTGGTAAGGTGATAAAATCTGAAAAGCTCCTTGTGGCTACAGGAAGGCAGGCAGTTATAGAGCCTCTTAAGCTTGATAATGCAG
>CAYTLM010000114.1:0-6631 GCA_964438485.1 uncultured Leptospirales bacterium
CAGATGTAACAATTATTGATCCTGATAAAAAAGTAATAATAGACAAGGAGTTTTTCATATCCAGATGTAAAAATACACCATTTATTGGAGCGGAACTTTATGGATCAGTTGAATATACTATATGCAGCGGGAATGTTGTTTATTCTGCGAAAAAAGAGAGTGCCTAAAAGATGGATTTTCCAGCTTTTGAAGGGGACATTATTCCTGGTAACAAACAACTGTTGTTATTTGATACAAAAGAACCTTCAGGAATCAGTATAAATAGTGCTGCAAAAAGAACAAATGTATCAAATGTTACAATCAGGAATTGGGTTAAAGCCGGATATTTAAAACAATTTTCAAACGGTTTAATAAGTGTTGATTCATTAAACCATTTTTTAAACACGGTTGCTGGTTCTGAAAAGTTAAACTCCCGTGCAAATAAATCATTTAAAGACAAGCATAATCATGAAAAATTATCAAAAGATGTTTTATTAAAACTTAAAAATAATAATACAGATTTTGAATCTTTAAGTAATGAATATGAAAGCGCCTTGTCAGATTCGTACAAAAATAAAAAGGGTATATACTATACTCCTGAATTTATTATAAAAGATCTGTTAAAGGAATTTTCAGGGTTTGACAATTCTAATCTTACTTTTTGCGATCCCTGCTGTGGCTCTGGTAATTTTATTATTGAGGCAATAAACATTGGGTTTAAGCCTGAAAATGTATTTGGTTTTGATACGGATCCTGTTGCTGTTGAGATTACAAAAAAAAGGATTAAGGAAAAAACAGGGCTTGATTCTGATAATATAAAAAATACAGACTTTTTAACTTTCATTAAAAAACACCAAAATATTGAATATGATTTTATTTTTACCAATCCTCCCTGGGGGAAAAAAATATTAAAAGATGATAAAGAATATTTCGGAAAAATTTTTAATACTCAAAAATCTCTGGATACCTGTGCTCTGTTTTTTATTGCATCAATAGATTGTTTGAAAAAAGACGGAGTTTCAGGTTTTTTGTTGCCAGAGTCTTTTTTTAATATTGCTACTTTTGAATCTGCAAGGGAAAAAGCTTTAAAGCTGAATATATTAAGAATTGTTGATTATGGAAAAGCATTTAAAGGCCTGGTAACAAGGGCGCAAGCTATTGTAGTTAAAAATAATAAAGCTGAAAATTATTTTATTCCATGCGAATATGGAAATAAAAAATTTAATCGTTCCAGAAATTCCTTTATGGAAACTCCCAAGTCAATATTGAATTTTTACTCTTCGGATAAAGAAACTAAAATAATAGATCATATATATTCATTCCCACATTTGACACTTGAAAACAATGCTCAATGGGGATTGGGTATAGTTACAGGGAATAATCTAAAATACTGTATAAGTAACAAACAGGATGGGTATATGCCTGTTTATAAAGGGGCAGATATTACAAAAAGTGGAATAAAGGATTCTTCTTTATTTATTCCAAAGGATATGTCTTTGTATCAACAGGTTGCACCTGTTGAATTATATGAGTCAAAAGAAAAGCTGATATATAAATTTATTTCTTCAAACCTGTGTTTTTTTTATGACACAGAGCAAAGGTATATATTAAATAGTGCTAACATGCTTGTATTAAATGAAAGCCTGCCTGTATCTATTAAAGAGCTTTCGTTTTTGTTGAATAGTGACATAATAAATTGGGTTTTTTCAAAAATATTTAATACTTTCAAGGTGTTAAGAGGGGATTTGGAAAAGTTACCAATACACTATGATTATTTTAGCAATAACAATGATTTTTCTGAAGAGAAATATCTGGATTATTTAAAACTGGAAAAATTTTCAGATGGAACCTATAAGATTAAAGTTTAAGATGCTGATCCATAAATTCCATTATTTCAGGTATTTGCCTTTTCCAGTAGGTCCATCCCTGGTAACCGTTTTTATTTTCTCTGTATGTTACACTGTATGCGCCTGATGATTTTTGCAGCGATTTTATTCTGATTGCCAGCATTCTTGACTGGCCTGGATGAAAAGCATCTCCGCCTGTGCCATGATAGAGGAATACAGATATTCCTGATAGTTTTTCTGCAATGGTTATAACACTGGCTTCCTTTTCCCATCTGTCTGTATGATTTTTATAGCTGCCGTAAACAGCTTCAATAATACCCGGCCTTTGAATTGTTGTGGGGTCATAAAATCCGGAAAGCCCGGCAGCTGCCTGGAATTTGTCATTGTATCTGGCAGCTACAGAAAGGGCACCATAGGCACCAGTAGTTAATCCCATTATTCCTGTGCTGTTTTTTGTTAATGCGAGATCATAATTTTTATTTAAAAATTTTATAAGGGTTTCACCTGTAAATTTGCCGCCTGGTATTACATTCCATTTATAATTAGTTTCAGGATAAAAAGAATTTTCATATAGGGATTTACCCATTGAAGGGCAAACAATTACAAGATTGTATTTATTTGCATAGCTTTCAATGGATGAGTTATTTTCATATTCTCTTTCATTGGAGTCATAGGAGTGAAGGGCAATGATTGTCCGGATTTTTTTTCCCTGTATATAGTTTACAGGGAAGAAGATTTGTATTTTGGCAGCTGATTTTTGCCCTTCATGTTCTGTTTCAACAGTAATGTTTTTTAGCCATCTGCCTGGATTAATTAAACTATTCTTTTTTATTTTTCCTGAAGAATCAGCCTCTTGACCTATACTTGTTAATGTGCCACATATTATAAATAAAAGAATAATTATAACCGGGGTAAAAATTTTTTTCATGCTGTTTCTCCGCTGTTAATTGCTGACCTGACTTAAATGTTTGACGCCCTAAAATTTTCCCTTGAAGATTTAGAGGCTCCTGATAAAATTATTTTGAATATAACAGCAGAGAATTGATTCGTCAAGCAGTTTAGGGATAGAGATTTCCCTAAAAAGAAAATTTAAATTATATGGCCATTTTCCTTCATGCTGTAGTATGATTCAGTGGTGAGAATAATATGATCAACAAGGGGGATCCCCACAATTTTACCAGCTTCAATCAGTCTCTCTGTTGTTGCAATATCCTGTTTTGAAGGAGTTAAATTTCCAGAGGGATGGTTGTGTGTAACTATAAGTCCAGAGCCCCCCTCTCTTATTGCATCCCGGAAAACCTCTCTTGGATGTACAATGGCTTCAGTTACAGTTCCTATGGATATTATTTTCTTTTTAATAAGAATATTTTTATTATTAATTATAAGTGCAATAAATACCTCCTTTTCATAACCAGCAGTATCAGGCAGCAGAAATTCCCATACCAGGGAAGGAGAATTAAGAAGTCTATGTGGCCTTTTTCCCCCAATTGCTCTTTTGCCAAGCTCAAAGGCTGCCTGTATTTTAATTGATTTTTTTAGGCCTATACCTTTTTCCTCTGCGATTTCTCTTATACCTGAATTGAGTATTCCCCGCAAACCACCGCGTTTTTTTAAAATAAGAGAGGAAAGCTCAAGTACATCCCTTCCTTTTGTACCTGTGCCTAATATAATTGCTAAAAGTTCTGTATCAGAAAGCAAATTCACATCTTCACCGTCAATACATTTTTGCAAAGGGAGTTTGTAGTTTTCATGGATAACACCCATTATTTCCTCTTTCTGCTTAGCCTGTTAAATTCATCAATAAACAGACTGGCTATAGCATTATTATAAATTATTAAAATATTCTCATCATTTTTTAGGGATGCATTTTTAGAAAAATTGTAAGAGCCTGTAATAACACAGTTATCATCAATTATTATGACCTTGTGGTGCATGTTATATCTGTTATTATCAACCTGAACAGACAGGCCTTCCAGTTTCATTTTTATGAATTCAGAATGTTTAGTATAGGCTCCCCGTTTTTCAAAAATTCCTTTAACATCAATTCCTGCTTTATGCTTTTTAATCATAGCTTCACTTATTTCAGAAGAAGTAAAAGAAAAGGCCATAAATCGTATTGTATTAACAGCGTCTTCGATTTTTTTGCAGATTATATTCTCTACTTTATCCTCAGGTGAAAAATAAACTTCCAGAGAAATGTCATCTGTTATAATTTTGTTTTTACTTCTTAAATGTGCAAATGGGCCGTGTTTTTTTTTGCTTCCAAAAATTTTGTATTGGAACATTTCCTTGAATTTATCAAGGTATATTGATGCAAGTTTTTCTGATTCTATGATAATTGCATTGTTGTTGTTTCTTGAAGATCCATTATCTGTGGTATTGTAGGATCCGGTAAAAATAAATTTTTTATCTATAATGGCAAATTTGTTATGCATCAAACCCTGGCTGTTATCCTTAACTATTGGTATGCCTGCCTCAATTAGATAATTAATAGCTTTACCGGAATAGTTGTCTTTTTCTGTTATCAGCTTTACATCAACATTTCTTTTTTTAGCATCAATTAATTCAGAGGTGATTAACAAGGATGATATATCATAAAAAGCTCCATAAAATGATTCCTCTGCATTACGGATTGCATCAATGAGCCCCTTTTCAGGATTGATAATACCACTGACCTTTTCTGTGGGTGAGGTGAAAAAAACCTGCCATTGAACAGGTGATTCTGTATAAGCAGTAGATGCTATAAATAGTATTGTGAGTAGTAATTTTTTCACTCTTTTAAATAATTCCTTATAAAAAATAGTTTAGTTAATTATTATTACGAAATAGATGTAATTTTATTTGAAATTTTTTTAAAAAAAGAGGTTTTTTTAGAATTATAAAGTTGTTTAAAATTTAATTAGTATGTGCAGATTGAAGTTCCTCTTCTCTTTCTAATACCATGTTTTCGTATTCAGTATAAAGGAGCTGTTCTTCTTTTCCAGGGTGCATGGAGCGCACCTTTGACACAAGGGTTTTATATGGAGATATTTTTTTATGGTCTGTAAGCATGGAAATAATTTCTTTAATGCTTTCTTCATCTCTTTGAATAAGAGCCAGGTAAAATTCAAAAGAATTTTTTATTTCCTGAAGGGTTTTTCTGTTTTTTTCGAGTTCAGGTGATGAGGATTCCAGCAGTTTGCGGATATAAAAAAGTATATACTGCGTATCCAGTGGAGAAATGTCAAAATCGAGAAGCAGCTGGTTAAGGTTTGAAAGAGCCATTTTTTTAAGATGCATTCCTGCAAGAAAAACAGGATTTTCTGACAGGGTATTTATATTTATGTATGAGATATTTTCCTCTTTATCTGCCTGTATGGAATCAGAGGATAGGGTTGCAGTTATATCTATTACATTAGAGGGTTTGTATTTGCTTATGATTACTGACAGCTCTGTTTCATAAATTGATCCATCTATTATTAGATAATCAATATCATCTCCTGAAGTAAAATCTTTTAGCATGGAAGAATAGCTGCGATGATGCTGAATTATAACAGGAAGCTGATCTATCTCGGCTTCCATTGGAATAAAGAGATATTTTCTTTTTTTCTCAATAATATTTTTATATGGAAGAATAAGTTTTTCATTTTGAATTTTAAGCAGGGTATATTCCCTGTCATAATCCCGTTCAACAGTAAAAATGTTCCCTATAAAAACAATAAGGGGTATTTTATGGAGCAGGCTGCGCCCTTCCGGATCAGCTGGAACTGTATCTCCCTTATTGTTAAATACGAGAAATTTCCAGGTTTTAAACATTACTTTAAGTGTATAACCTGCAGGTGTTTTTTCTTCAGCAAAATCCATGGATTCCTTTTATAATAAACCATAAGTTATGATAGTTGAAATATGCTTATTTATCTCTGGAAGCAATGCAATTTATTTTATTGAAAATAAAATAAATTGCAAGCACTAATTTTTGATTTTGCTATGAACATCGGAACTTAGGGGGCTAAAAATTCCTTTTGTATAATAGTGGTATGCAATGCCGCAGATCATTGCAGCATTGTCAGTACATAAGAGGGGGGAGGGAATTATTATTTTTTCATCTTCCCTGCGGTTGATGTTAAGTATTTCCCTTAATCTGCTATTTGCAGCAACACCCCCTGCTATGACCAGTCTTTTTATACCCCTTTCCCTGGCACATGAAAAGAGCCGTCTTTCAAGGAGTTCCAGGGCACTTTCCTGAAAGCTGTAAACTATTTCAGCTGTATTTGCCTGAGGATTATTTTTTATATAGTTAATTACAGCGGTTTTAAGCCCTGAATAGGAAAAGCGCCTATCTCCCGGGTCTGTCATGAGTTTTGGAAAAAGCTGTTTTTTTTCAACAGCTTTAAGAGCCAGCTTTTCAATAACAGGCCCTCCAGGATAACCAAGGCCAAGATACTTTGATATTTTATCAAAGGCCTCTCCAACAGCATCATCAACGGTGTTTCCAACAAGCTCCATTTCTCCAGGGCCATTGACTATGTATAAGGCTGTGTTTCCTCCTGATATGAGAAGCCCTATAAAAGGATAGAGCAGAGTTTCCCCTTCAAGGAATGGGGCGTAAAGATGCGCTTCAAGGTGGTTCACAGCTATGAGGGGTATTCCAAGAGTAAAGGAAATTGTTTTGGCACTTTGCAGTCCTATCATAAGCGAACCTATCAGACCAGGTCTGTTTGTAGCTGCAACATAATCAAGATCAGAAAACGTAACTCCAGCCTCTTTCAGAGCAGAATCTATGAGGCTGTTAATAACTTCAAGGTGAGCCCTGGACGCAATTTCAG
>CAYTLM010000115.1:0-6628 GCA_964438485.1 uncultured Leptospirales bacterium
GAATATACTACAATAGACTATTGTCTTTTTCCAGGTGTTATGTATAATAAAATAAGAACAGTCTCATCAACAGGCTGTCGTTGCGCTTTGCCGGTGCAAAATTATGAATAACTTATAAATTATATTTTCCTATTTAAAGGGGGGACTAATGAACTTTACAGAAAAAGTAGGCCAGGTAAATATTGCAGAGATGTATAAAAACAAACTGGTAACTGCTGATGAGGCTATGAGTAGTGTTAAATCAGGGGATATTGTTGATTATGGCTTTTTTAATGGTAAACCTGTTTTATGTGACGAGGCTCTTGCAAAGAGAGCGGGTGAGTTAAGGGATGTGAGCATATACACTGCAGTAACGCTGCCTCCTCTTCCTGAAGTTGCCAAACATCCAGATAGCTTTATCTATATGGACTGGCAGTGGAGCAAGCTTACAAGAATGATTCCTTTAGCATTTAATAATGGCTATTACTCTCCTATTCTTTATCACAATGCGAATCAGCTCTATAGAGATTTTAAAGATAGACCCCATCTCAGATCAGTCTATAGGAATGATTCTGAAAAAAACAAAGATATAAAATGGGTTGCTGTTTCAAGAGTGTGCCCCATGGATGGAAATGGCTATTTTAACCTGGGCCCACAGAATTCAGAAACTTATGATACTTTTAAAGCTGCCAAGGTGCGTGTTGTTGAAGTTGTAAAAAACATGCCCTACTGTATAGGCGGGAGTAATGAAGCCTTGCATATATCAGAAGTGGATTATATTGTTGAAGCTCCTGATGATCATGGCTGTTATGATATGCCATCATCTGATCCGTCAGATATTGATAAAAAAATTGCAGCCAATATTATCCAGTTTATCCATGATGGATGTTGTATCCAGCTTGGAATAGGTGCTATACCAAATCAGGTTGGCAAGATGATTGCTCAATCTGATCTGAAAAATCTTGGCGGACATACTGAAATGGTTGTTGATGCCTATGTTGACATGATTGAGTCCGGCAGAATGAACGGTTCCAAAAAAGAGATAGATAAGGGCAGGGTTGCATATACTTTTGCTATTGGAAGTAAAAGAATGTATGATCATATAAATAATAATAATGCATATGCTTCATATCCAGTTGATTATACGAATCATCCAAAGGTTATTTCCCAGCTAAGCAATATGGTAAGTATATGCAATGGTATTCAGGTTGACCTTTTTACACAGGTTAATGCAGAGAGCTTTGAAGGTTCGCAGATTTCAGGGAATGGCGGAATGTGGGACTTTGTACTTGGAGCTACATGGGCAAAGGGTGGAAAGAGCTTTATATGTCTTCCTTCAACTCACAGGGATAAGGATGGCAATCTTCAGTCAAGAATTATACCTTTTGTCGGCGGTGGATCTATTACAACTATACCGCGTCAGATGGTTGATTATATTGTGACTGAATATGGTGCAGAGCAAATGTCAGGTATGCCAACATGGATGAGAGCTGAAAAGATGATTAATCTGGCTCACCCTGATTTTAGAGAGCAGTTGATTAAAGATGCTGAAAAGATGAGAATCTGGAGAAGATCGAATAAAAAAGATGCATAGGTAAAATATAAATTTAGAATAAAAAAGCTTCGGTCATCTGACCGAAGCTTTTTTATTATGCATCCCCGAGGGGATTCGAACCCCTGCTGCCGGGATGAAAACCCGGTGTCCTAGACCCCTAGACGACGGGGACAAAAATTTTTGCTTATGTGAGCTGCCGGGGAATCGAACCCCGGACCCACTGATTAAAAGTCAGTTGCTCTACCTACTGAGCTAGCAACTCATTTTAGCAAAAGTAAAAACCTTGTACAAAATAGGATTGTGACTGTCAACAAAATTTAAAAAATTTTTAAAAAATATTACAGAGAGCCTATTAAAATTTTATTAACTTAATTCAAGGCTTTTATTTTGTATATTATATTTATATTTCTGCTGTTTTGTTATTATCTGCATAATGTGTCTTCACGACTTGGTCCCATTGATATATAGGATATGGGCACTCCAAGTTCTTTTTCTAAGAATAGCACATACTTGCGTGCATTTTCAGGGAGATCGTCAAAGGATTTACATCTGGAAATATTTTCCTTCCAGCCATCCATTTCTATAAATTCAGGAGTAATAGGATTAAATGGTGAAAGCCAGGCTTCTTCATTTAATTTACCATCCAGCTTATATCCGGTAGAAATTTTAATCTTATCAAAGCCGGTAAGTACATCCAGCTTGGTAAGGGCAATTTTTGTAATTCCATTTATCATAATTGCTTTTTTTACAAGAGCAATATCAAACCAGCCGCATCTTCTGGGTTGTCCGGTTGTTGAGCCAAACTCATTACCGTTTACTCTTAGCCTGTCACCATCTGCCTTGTCCGCTTCACTAGGGAATGGACCATCTCCTACACGAGTGACGTAGGACTTGGTAATACCTATTACATCCCTTATTTGCTTTGCATTAAGGCCAGTGCCTAAAAGTGCTCCGCCTATGGTAGGGTTGGATGAGGTTACATATGGATAGGTTCCGTGATCCAGGTCAAGGGCAAAACCCTGGGCGCCTTCAAGGAGGATTTTTTCTCCATTTTTAATTGCATTGTGAAGATACTGCTGTGAATTTATAATTAAAGCTCCTGCATTTTCTTTAAAGGTGAGAAGAATATCCATTATTTGCTCAAGGGTAAAAGGCTGTTCATTGTAAAGCTTTACAAGCTGTTCGTTTTTAATTTTAAGAGCATAGGCTACTCTTTGTTGCAGATATTCTTCATTAAAAATATCGCCGGTTCTTATTCCTATTTGAAGGGCCTTGTCTGCATAACAGGGGCCTATCCCCCTATTTGTGGTTCCAGGATTGTATCGAGCTCTATCATTTGAAACAGTGTCCAGGATTTTATGATAGGGAAGAATGAAATGGGCAGCATCTGAAATAAAAAGCCGGTCGTTTATATCAATGCCTTTATGTTTAAGGAGTTCCTTCTCTTCAAGAAATTGTACAGGATCAAGAACAACTCCATTTCCTATAATACATTTTTTATTTTCATGGAGTATGCCTGAAGGTATGATGTGAAAAACATATTTTTTTTCATTTACTATAACAGTGCGCCCGGCGTTAGTTCCGCCCTGGTATCTCACAACTACATTGGAATTCCTTGTAAGGAAGTCTATCATTTTAGCCTTTCCTTCATCACCCCACTGCGTTCCTATTGCAATTGAACAGCTCATAATATCCTCTTTTAAACAGTAATAGCTTTTATTTAATGATTAAAGATATATTCTATCCCTTCTTTATATCATTAACAAGCATTTTTTTTCAACAACAATTCTAAATATAAATATTGTTCTGTTTATTATTAATCGGATTGGGGCGAGTCAAAAAGCTTAATAGAGGGATTGTTTTTTAAAAAGTAATCCATAGACCAGATTGTGGGGAAGAGAATAACTGTTCTGCCTTTGTCATCTTTACCGCATATAGTATTATGGGGAAGAGAATCTTTTATCGTATCAATTTTAATGTCATAATCTGCCCACCTTAATACTTCCCACTGTTTCATTTCCAGATTGGATTCAACGCCGTATTCGTCTTTTAATCTGTATTGTAAAACCTCAAACTGAAGGGGCCCTACTGCACCTAAAAGGGGGATTGTTGAATTAATCTCATCAAGGTAAAAGGCCTGCACAATATCCTCTGCAAGGAGATGGTCCAGTCCTTTGCGAAATGATTTGTATCCGGACATGGAAATATTTTGAAGATAGGCAAAACATTCAGGAGCAAAGCGGGGAATTTCATTAAAAAAAAGGGATGGATCAGTGCTTAGTGTGTCTCCAATACGGAAGTCAGCATTTGATATAAATCCCAGTATATCGCCCGGATATGCTTCTTCCATTAGTTCTCTATCTCTGCCAAAAACATTGTGAGAACTGGAAAGTCGTACTTCTTTATTGCTTCTTGTATTGTGAACCAGCATATCCCTGGTGAATTTTCCGGAACATACTCTGGCAAAAATCATCTTGTCTCTGTGCATAGGATTCATATTTGTTTGCACTTTGAATACAAAGGCGGAAAATATATCATTCACAAGAGGGACCGGGTTTCCTGCTATTTTTCGTGGTGTCGGCGGCGAGGAGTATTTTATAAATCCTTTAAGCAACAGCTCAATTCCAAAATTATTGGCAGCGCTTCCAAAAAAAACAGGTGTTAGCTGACTGTTCAGTACAGCCTCTTCATTGAACCCTTCCTGTGCTGTGTCAAGGAGCTCCAGTTCTTCAACTATATCATTATATGATTTTTCATTGAGTATTTCTTTGATAAAGGGATCAGCAATGTTGTGTATGCTCACAGGCGCTTTAAAGGTTCCTCCTGGTACTCTTTCAAAAAGGTGTACCTCTTTTGTCATCCTGTCATAAATCCCCTTGAAAAAGGGACCGCTTTCAAGGGGCCAGTTTACAGGATAGGCGTTTATTTTGAGAACCTTTTCCAGCTGATCAATAAGGTCAAGAGAAGGCATTGCAGGACGATCCAGTTTGTTTATAAATGTAAATATGGGAATATCCCTTTTACGGCAAACTTCAAAAAGTTTAAGTGTCTGGGCTTCTATACCCTTGCCTGCATCTATTACCATTATTACAGCATCAACAGCCATGAGCACCCTGTATGTGTCCTCGGAAAAATCCTTGTGCCCTGGTGTGTCCAGAAGATTTAATTTGAATCCATCATATTCAAACTGGAGAACAGTTGAGGATATGGAGATCCCTCTTTTCTTTTCCAGTTCCATCCAGTCAGATGAGGTTTCTCTCTGCTTTTTTTTAGCTGTTACAGATCCTGCAAGATCCAGGGCTCCTCCGTAAAGGAGAAGTTTTTCTGTTAAAGTTGTTTTTCCTGCATCAGGGTGGGATATAATTGCAAAAGTACGTCTTTTGTTTATTTCATTTTTAATATTATTCATTGTTTTTCTTTAATTATTTTAGATTTTTGCACATACTGGTTGTTTAGTGCTTTACAAAAATTTTAATTGTCTATATTTCTTTAATATAGTTGATTACATATGGTTGTGTTATACTATCATTGTCAATATTGAATTCTGAAAATCCCTGTCAAGAAAAGAATGATCTGGATTTTTTACAACTATTTTAGGTTAAAGCTATAAATAATTCTTGAATAAAATAACATTAATTTCTGATTTAGATTAAGTTATGAATAATATTTAAAGCTCGTAAATTCACCAGGATGTGTCAGTATGGAGAATAACTCAAATACAGCAAGAATCAACAGGTACGTTCTTATCGTAAACTGGATTCTTGATCTTTTCCTTTTACTGGGTTATATTGTGGAATATTTTAAGGGTGGTAAATCATTGGGGTTTATTATTTTATTTTTTATAATTATGCTCATCCCCATGCTTGCTGCTACTTTTCTTTATTTTAGGAATAGGGCAGATGAAAATCTGAAAATTATAACACTTGCCGGATACTTTATTCTTTATACATTTGCTGTTTTTTCCTCTTCAAGAACTATGGTATATATCTATATTGTTCCCATGCTTTCTATTTATCTTCTTTATTTTAATTTAAAGCTCATGGAAATAAGCTGTGTTATAATGGTATTGATTAACCTAACGCGTATTATATATTTGGTTAAATTTAGAGGTTTTAATGATCCTTCAATTACTACAGATTATACAATACAGATGGCTTCAATTATACTTTTTTCAGTTGTCTATGTTGTGACTACAAAAATTTCAAATGATATAAATAGTGAAAAAATTCAAAATATTGAAAATGAGAAGGAGAAACAGAGAGACCTTCTTGCCAGGATGATGGAAACATCAGCTGTTCTTATAGAAAATTCCAGAAAAGCCTATTCTATTGTTGAAAAACTTGCTGAGTCATCAGGCGAAATTAATGTATCTGCAAGGGAGATTTCAAAGGAGACCCAGTATATTAGCAGGGATCTTCAACATCAGCTGAGCTTTAGCAATAGCGTAAGTTCAAGTATTGACAAATGTACTCTTCTTGCCGGGGAGATGGGGGAGGAATCAGTAAGCACCGGAGTCAGGGTTGCTGATGCACTTGGCAGAGTGGAGGGGCTTACTGAAAACAGCATTATTGTAAGGCAAAACAGCTCCAGGGTAAATGAAGCAATTGCCAGCCTTATTCAACAGTCAGATGAGATAAAGCAGGTAATTGATATTATTCGCGAAATTTCTGATAAAACCAATCTCCTTGCACTTAATGCATCAATCGAAGCTGCACGCGCTGGTGAAGCAGGGAGGGGATTTGCTGTTGTTGCAGATGAAATATCAAAGCTGGCTGATCAAAGCAGGGTTTCTGCTGAAAGCATAGGTTCCATTCTTAATGAGATGAAACGAAGGGTTGATGAATCACTTAGTGCTGTTAAAAGTCTTAGTGATGCAAACTCAATGCAGGACAGCATGATCCACAATACAGAAGATGTTTTTAAGGATATTTTGATTAGAATGGATTCTGTTAAGGATAAATCCTTTACTGTAGCAGACAGTGTAAAGGAAATTCAAAAGATTAATTTGCAGATTGTTGAGGGGATTAATCGCATTACAAAATACAGCGAAAAAACCGCATCAATTACTGCTGCAGCCAGTGAAAGCACTGAAGA
>CAYTLM010000116.1:0-6522 GCA_964438485.1 uncultured Leptospirales bacterium
TTTTGAACAGGCTTACGCTTTCAGGTTCAATTTTTCTTGCAGCAATAGCAGTTGTACCGGATTTTATCATAAGGATATGGCCTGAACAGGTCCCTGCTGAAATGGCTTATCTCTTTGGTGGGACATCATTGCTGATTATTGTTGGTGTTACACTTGACACATTAAAACAGATAGAGTCACAATTGCTTATGAGACATTATGATGGTTTTCTTGGAAAGAAAAAGAGGATTCAGGGAAGATTTTAATTTAAAGTATTTTATTTAAGGATTTTGTGTATAATATATGAGTAAAGAAGAACCAATTGAAGTAGAAGGGGTAGTTGTTGAACCTCTTCCTAATGCGATGTTTAGAGTTAAACTTGATAATGGCCACATTGTGCTGGCTCATATTTCAGGAAAAATGAGAATGCACTACATTCGTATTTTACCCGGAGATAAAGTAACAGTTGAATTATCCCCCTATGATTTGAACCGTGGCAGAATTACTTACCGTTCTAAATAGAATTGGTATATAGATATTCGAGTTGACTTTAAAATGCTGATATCGGTATATGGCTTTTTGATAGAATTAAGAGGTTGATTTATGAAAGTTAAGGTGTCTGTAAAACCAATATGTAGTGATTGTAAAGTTATAAAGAGACATGGAGTTCTCAGGGTTATTTGCACAAACCCGAGACATAAGCAAAGACAAAAAGTGCGAACTAATAAAAAACATTAATTCATAGTATAAGAGGAATTTATGGCAAGGATATCCGGTGTAGATTTACCAAATAACAAGAGGGTAGAAGTAGCACTCACCTACATTTATGGAATTGGACCCTCTACAGCCAGAAAAATAGCTGCTGATTCAGGAATTAGCCCTGAAGTAAGAGTGAAAGATCTAAGCGAAGATGAGATAGGAAGTATTCGTAAATTTATTGAACAGAATCTGAAAGTCGAAGGTGATCTCAGGACAGAGATAGCCATGAATATAAAGAGGCTTATGGATATAGGCTGTTACAGGGGAATAAGACACAGAAGAGGTTTACCTGTGCGTGGCCAGAATACTAAAAATAATGCCAGAACCCGTAAAGGGAACAGACGCGTTTCAATAAGCAGCAAGAAAAAGAGATAAGAGGTATCTTAGGTGAAACAAAAAAAAGGAAAAGTCAAAAAAAAGGATAAAAAAAATATTCCTCTTGGAAGAGCATATATTCAGGCTACTTATAACAATACCATTGTAACTTTAACTGATATGCAGGGGAATGTTATCTCCTGGGCTACAGCAGGCGGGGAAGGTTTTAAAGGTTCAAGAAAGTCTACTCCATTTGCTGCACAGATGGCTGCAAAATCTGCTGCTGATGTGGCAATTGAATCTACAGGGCTTCAATCAGTTGAAGTTTTTGTAAAAGGTCCGGGAATTGGCAGAGAGGCTGCAGTAAGATCATTATTTCAGAGTGGTTTGAATATATCGACTATTAAGGATGTTACCCCTGTACCTCATAATGGCTGCAGACCTAAAAAAAGAAGAAGAGTTTAATGGAGTGATTTGAACATGGCTAAATATACTGGTCCTAAATGTAAACTATGCAGACGTGAAATGACGCCTTTAATGCTAAAGGGACAAAGATGTCTTACAGATAAATGTCCTCTTAAGGGCAACAAAAAGTATCCTCCTGGCCCTCCAAGGAAAAGAAGGGGAAAAATGTCTGATTACGCTGTACAGCTTAGAGAAAAACAGAAAGTAAAAAGAACTTACGGACTTCTTGAAAAACAGTTCAAAATTAATTATGAACGTGCCAATAGAATGAAAGGGGTAACTGGTGATAATATGTTGTCACTTCTGGAGAGAAGGCTTGATAATGTAATATATCGTATGGGTTTTGCATCATCCAGAATGCAGGCACGCCAGCTTATTCAGCACAAGCATGTAATGCTTAATGATGTTGTTATAGATATACCTTCTATCATTATTAGAGAAGGTAGTGAAATCAAGATAAGAGAAAAATTTAAAGAAAATTTAATATTGGAAGATTCTATTAAACTTTCAAGGGCAATTGATTCAAAACCGGAATGGGTTGAAGTTGATTATGAGAATAAAAATGGTAAGGTTTTAAGATTGCCAGTTAGAAGCGATATTAAAGATAACTTTAATGAACAGCTTATAGTAGAACTATATTCAAAATAATTTTAAATACAGTATCAATTTCAAGCTGTTTATTTATTTAAGTTGGAGGTACAAATGGCCCCTAAAAATCTTCTAAAGGGCTTTAAACGACCAAGCAAAATACTTTTTGAACACGATGAGTTGCGTCCTGAATACGGGCGTTTTATTGCGGAACCGTTTGAAAAGGGTTATGGCTTGACTATAGGGAACTCTCTTCGCAGAGTGCTTCTCTCTTCTATAGAAGGAGCTGCAATTACAGCGATTAAAATAGAGGGGGTACATCATGAATTTTCCACAATTCCTGGAGTTTATGAAGATGTAACCCGTATAATATTAAACTTAAAAAAGCTAAGAATAAAGTATGAAGGTGAGATTCCCAAGGTTCTCCATATAGTTAAAGATGGTGCTGGAGAATTGACAGGAGCTGATTTTGATATAGATCCTGATATTGAGATTATGAACAAGGATCTTAAAATAGCTTCTCTTAATGAAGCTGCAAAAATTGATATGGAAGTTCAAATTGAGAGAGGCAGAGGATACATCTCCTCTGAAGTAAATAAGGAAAATACTGAAACTATTGGAGTAATACCAGTTGATTCAATTTTTTCACCAATAGAGAAAGTCAATGTTAAGATTGAAGATACACGAGTAGCGCAAAGAACTGACTATGATAAACTCATACTTGAGATATGGACAGATGGTTCCATTTCTCCTGATGATGCCCTTGCTCATGCAGCTAAGATAGTAAAAGATCATATGTCTATTTTTATTAATTTTGAAGAAGAGATGGAAGAGGAAGTTGAAGTAGTAGATGAAAATGCTGAAAAGATGAAGCTTCTTCTTGCAAAATCAATTGATGAAATTCAGCTTTCAGTACGATCCTATAATACTCTTAAAAGCCTTGATATATCAATACTTGAAGAGCTTGTAAAGCGTACAGAAGATGAGATAAGAAAATCCAAGCATTGCAGTGATATTGTTATAAAGGATATTAAAACAAAACTTGAGGTTTATCACCTGAGTCTGGGACTAAAGGATTAAACGAGGTTGACATAAAATGAGACACAAAAATAAAGTAAAACAGTTGGGAAAAACTCAATCCCACAGAAAAGCTATGTTTAACAATATGGTTACTTCGTTTTTTGATAGCGAAAGAATTGTTACAACAAAGCAGAAAGGTAAAGAGCTTAAAAAGATTTCAGAAAAGCTTATAACAAGAGCAAAAAACAATCTTGAATATTCTCAAGACCAGGAAGAGAAAAAACTTCATAACAAAAGAGAAGTTCTTAAAGTAGTAAAGGACAGGGATGTTATGAAAAAGTTATTTGATGATATTGCACCCAGGTTTAAGGAACGCAATGGCGGATATACAAGAATGTATCTTTTGGGACGCAGGCAGGGTGATGCAGCTGAAATGGCAATAGTTGAGCTTGTTGAAAGAAAAGAGCCTGTTAAAGCTGTTAAAGAAACTGATAAAAAAGCGAAAAAGAAATAATTATTTTAAACAATAAAATTATAAAAAACTTCAGCCTGGGCTGAAGTTTTTTTGTTACTTGCTGGTTAGAGCTTTATTTCGCCGTTCGCTTTCTACTTTATAGAGGAGCTTGACATTATCCACTGCATCAACTTTAAATTTTTCAGGTACTCTGTCATCAAAAATCGGGGTGAGCTGGCTTTTCCTTAAATTATACTTATCAAGTATGTTTCCTTCATCGTGATAATTCTTAACCTTGTAAATTTCCAGACCCATCTGTTTAGCTGTTCTGCATAATGTTACTGAGTCAACATAGCGGCTGATTACATAATCAATGCTGTCGGACTTGATTTTTTTTCTGCTTTTTATGTAATCAATAATTGGATCATTTTTAACCCTTATTGCTTCCTGATAATTAAAATATGCACCGTGAAGGTATCTTTCAATTGAGCCTTTTTCATAATATAGATGGAAATCCTTTGCAGTAAAATCTTCATTATACGGTTTTACATCAATAATAGGATCATAGGCACTATTGAAATATTTTGCATAACCGCCTGTTTTGCTATAATCTATAAAAATATCAATAACGCCATTATCCTCTGTTGTTGCAGCTAATAGGGTTTTTGTACGCTCCAGATATATGTCTGCAATATTTGCCATGAGATTCATCAGTTCAATCTTGAAATTATAAAACTTGATTGAAGAGGCATCATAGTTCCTCCCAAAGTAGTCCAGGCTGGCATCCTGAAACGCCTTTTGAAGTTCCTTATACTTATTAAGAATTTCATCAGACTGGAAGTTTTCCACCATTGACTTTGCTTCTCTGAGAGTTTCCATGGAAAAGCGATAATCTTTATTTGATCTTGCTGCAGAAGAGATAGAAAACGCTTCCAATGGAATAAAAATTATTAATGCTAATAATATAAGAAATTTAAAACCACTTTTCATGACTTGCCTCATTAAACGGAATATATTATAGGTACTTCTTTAATTTTCGACATAATAAATGCACTTCTTAACAAGAAAATATTTCTTTCAAAGAAGTAGAAATGATTTTGCTTCTTTTGATAATTTTCTTTTCTAATTCTGCTAAAATAGTTGATTCAAATAGCTGTTGTTTTTAAAGTAAAAAGGATTTTTTTTTAAGTAGCTCAGGAGTAAAAGATGGAAAATAAAAAGGTGACCTTCAGGCAAAAAAATCCCACACTCTGCCCTGTGTGTAAAAATGAGTTTTTCAGGGAGGAGATGTTTACAGGAGGAGGCAGATTAATTGCTGGAAGGCTTACTGATGAGTTAAGGCGGGAGTACAAAGAGAGTAAAAAGTATGGCAAGCTTTATCCCTTGATATATCTTTTGAACGTTTGCCCAAATTGTTATTATACTGCTTATCCTAAAGATTTTGATGATGTTGTTGATTCTGAAATCAGTAAACTAATGGAGACCAGGTCAGCACGGAGGAATGCTGTTGAAAAGTTTTTTGGGCAGATTAATTTTAACGAAGACCGGACAATTGAATCTGGTGCAGCGTCCTTTATGCTTGCTGTGGATTGCTATAATCTAAGAAGAAAAATAGTAGCTCCCACTTTTAAAAAGGCAGTATCCTCAATAAGGGGTGCATGGCTTTTTTCTGATTTGGCTCTGATCTATCCTGATAAACCATACAAAAAAATATCCATGTTTTTTTACAAAAAAGCCTATGAGTACTATCTTCAGGTTCTTGACCTGATTCAAAATGGCGGGGAGCCTGCTGATGCTGCAGGGAATATGGGGCCGGATGCAGATAAAAACTGGGGCTATGAGGGCATTTTATATGTGTCAGCAATTTTAACCTTAAAAATAGGATCAAGGGAAAAGGACCCTGCTAAAAGACTTGAAAATTTTGAAACGAGCAAAAAATATCTTAGCAGGCTATTTGGTATGGGTAAATCATCAAAGTCAACTCCCAGTGATCTGCTTGAAAAAACCCGTGTCCTTTATGAAAAAATCAATGAATTATCTAAAAACTGGGAAGAGGGGAAGAGTAGTTGATAAGGTATGCTCTTGTTGTACATTATGATGGCACCTCTTTTAATGGATGGCAGGTTCAGAATAAAGGCAGGACTGTTCAGGATGAAATCGAAAAGGGGATTAGGATTTTAACAAAAGAATGTCCAAGGCTAATAGCAGCCGGGCGTACAGACACCGGTGTACATGCTGTTGGCCAGGTTGTGCATTTTGATCTTGAGCAGGATATAGATCTACGGAGGCTCTGCCTGGGATTAAATGGGATTTTGCCTTCTGATGTTTCAATAAGGAATGCCTATATTGTAGATGAAAATTTTCACTCCCGTTATGCTGCATTAAAGCGTGAATACAAGTACCTGATATACAGCTCGCCTCTGCGCTCGCCTTTTATGCTATACAGAGCCTTGTGGGTAAGCACTCCTTTGGATTGTGAATATATTAAGGAAGTGCTTAAATTCCTGGAAGGAGAGATGGATTTTGCTTCTTTTTGTAAAAAATCATCCAGTAAAAACGGAACTGTGAGAAAAATTGAATATACAGATGTAACAAAAGAGGGTGATCTTATTACAGTTACAATATGCGCAAATGCTTTTGTTCACAATATGATACGCATAATTATTGGGACTATTATATCAATGAGCAAAGAAGGTAGGGAGCCATCTTATATTAAAAATATTTTACTGGCAAAAGACAGGGAGTGCAGCGGTTTTACAGCATCTCCATACGGGCTTTATTTGAACAGGGTTTTTTATGATCCCCCCCTTGATAATTATAAATCCGCATTTTAATTATTGACATATATAGCTTATATTCAAAAATAATTTATTTAACAATCAGGTAGCTGGATTTAAAATGAAAAAAAATATTATCTATTTTTCTATTGTTTTTTTACTATT
>CAYTLM010000117.1:0-6467 GCA_964438485.1 uncultured Leptospirales bacterium
CATTTAAATATTCCCCACGCCTGTGGGGGTGTTTCTAGATACCACTTTTGGCAAAGACCTGGCTTCAAATATTCCCCACGCCTGTGGGGGTGTTTCTCTTGATTGTATTGTGCCCGAATATCCGCATCAATATTCCCCACGCCTGTGGGGGTGTTTCTGACAGTAAAATGACAATCATCCTGGAAGTTAGATATTCCCCACGCCTGTGGGGGTGTTTCTATTTGTCCAGTATAACCTTTTTCTATTTTGTGATATTCCCCACGCCTGTGGGGGTGTTTCTAAAACTGTGAGTCAAGGCAGGTTTTCCACGCGATATTCCCCACGCCTGTGGGGGTGTTTCTCGAAAACCTTGAGCCATTGCCACCTTCTTGAGATATTCCCCACGCCTGTGGGGGTGTTTCTGTCTTTGCTGTAACCATGAGGGTTTTGGGTCGATATTCCCCACGCCTGTGGGGGTGTTTCTCCTCGAGGGACACATTGACGGCATCCCCTGTTATATTCCCCACGCCTGTGGGGGTGTTTCCAGACAGCTTATTTACAGGCCTTCAAGCCTAATAATATTCCCCACGCCTGTGGGGGTGTTTCTTACGCTTTACAAGCTCGGCAATCAAAAGTTGTATATTCCCCACGCCTGTGGGGGTGTTTCCGCTACAGATACATTTTACTGTGTCAGGTGTAAATATTCCCCACGCCTGTGGGGGTGTTTCTAGCCAGAGCTGCGGGGGCAGCCTTAAGAACACATATTCCCCACGCCTGTGGGGGTGTTTCTCTAAAAAGAAAGCTATTTGGTTATTTGTCAGAATATTCCCCACGCCTGTGGGGGTGTTTCTATAAGACAAAACACTATGGACAATTTGGCAGGATATTCCCCACGCCTGTGGGGGTGTTTCTCATTGGGGATATAGAGAAAGGAGATTGGAAAAATATTCCCCACGCCTGTGGGGGTGTTTCCGGATCAGAGGGAATGGCTTTTGATGAACAATGATATTCCCCACGCCTGTGGGGGTGTTTCCAAGCTGGAGAGAGTTTTCAAACTACAAAATAAATATTCCCCACGCCTGTGGGGGTGTTTCTAAAATAAGTTATTGGGTTTGGCAGCCTTATTATATATTCCCCACGCCTGTGGGGGTGTTTCTTCTGTCCTTGAGTGACTCCTGCCCAAAAAGGAATATTCCCCACGCCTGTGGGGGTGTTTCCCAGCTGAAGGTCTCCCCCCATCTTGCGGATTTATATTCCCCACGCCTGTGGGGGTGTTTCTATCCTCACTGGTTACAGGCTCGATTTTAATCTATATTCCCCACGCCTGTGGGGGTGTTTCTAAGTTGGCTGGAACTTTGAGCATATACACTCATATTCCCCACGCCTTCAACGGTCGTCTCGATACTTTCCTCGCTTTGCTCGGAACACTCGACGACCTTGCATTGATCCTGGTCATCGAGTAGCCGAGTATCGGCGTATCGAGATGACTATCGACAACCTTGCACTGATCCCGGTCATCGAGTAGCTGAGTATCGGCATATCAAGATGACTATCGACGACCTTGCACTGATCCCGGTCATCGAGTAACTGAGTATCAGCGTATCGAGATGACTATCGACGACCTAGCATTGATCCTGGTCATCGAGTAGCCGGTATCAGCGTATCGAGATGACTATCGACGACCTAGCATTGATCCCGGTCATCGAGTAGCCGAGTATCAGCGTATCGAGATGACGAACAATGACCTTTCTCCTGATTTCATATGCAACTAATTTAATAAAAAACTTGACATTTACATCCAAAGGAAATGTATTAATAAAAAGAACATTGTTCCATTTTTCTGTAATAAAATAGTACTGGCGTGCTAAATAAAAGCTAAAATTACTCATATACAGGGAATTAAATATCCTCTTGTTATTTAAGGAATGTACAGGGAAAGAACAATTTAATTATGGAAACAAAAACAGCACAGAAAATTCTGGATGCTAAATTAAAATAAAAAACACTCAATTTAAAGGAGGAATTATGGCCATAGTTGAATGGAAAAAAGATGAAACCGTTGCTATTATTTCAATGAATAATGGTGAGAACAGACACAATCCCGAATGGACAGAGGCAATGCTTTCAACTTACAATGAGATACTGGAAGATGCAGAAGTTAAAGCAATAGTGCTAACATCAAGTGATCCCAAAAATTTTTGTCTTGGAGTGGATCTTGGCTGGATGATGAAAAGACAGCAGGAAAATGATTTTGAAGGGATGAGCAAATGGCTTACCCGAAACGGCGATGTTTTTAAAGCAATGTTAATGTCCCCTGTTCCTACAATTGCAGCTATTACTGGGCACGCATTTGGTAATGGAGCTATGCTTGCTGGTGCATGCGACTTCAGATTTATGAGAGCTGACAGAGGTTTCTTCTGTTTACCTGAAATTGATTTGGGAATACAATTCTCTCCCTCAATGATAGAATGGATGAAACGAATTATGCCCTATCATCTTTTTATCAAGATGAAATGGTCAGGTGAGAAGGTTGGAGCAAAAGTTCTTGAAGAACACAATGTAATTCTTAAAGCCTGTGCAGATATTGATGAAACCATACAGGAAGCAATTGCATTTGCCAAAACCTTTAACAAATCAAGAAACACACTTGCGGAAATGAAAAGAAGAACCTATAAGCATATTATTGACAAAATGGAAAATGAAGATCCATACTACTATGCATACAGGCCTGAAAATATAAAAGAAGGAAAATCTCCTATATTTATGTTTACTCAGGGATAGTATTTTATACTACAGAGCTGTTTGAATAAAAACAAAACAGCTCTGTAGCCTGATAAGGGTTTTTCCTGCAACTAAAGATTTAAAAAAAACTAAATCCCCCTTTTTAAAGATCAAAAAAATCAGATTAAAAAAACTCTATCGTTAATAATTACCACTACCATTTTATTGTAACTTGTTGACTTTTTTTTATTATAGTTATAAATAGTATATTATTAAATAAAACAAATTCCCGGGAAATACAATGCTTTTAAATAATGAAAAAAATATCTTAAACAAGCTCAATCAGGAAAATGTTAATGACCTAATCCCCTTAAAATATAGGGAGCGTATTAACAGTCAGCCCTGCAAAATACGAAATACCGGGAGTTATTACCCTGATCAGACCATAAAGGAACCATATATCTATGTTCTTGGGCTTGGTGAAACACACTATAAAATCTTTGATAAAGAAATTCAACGAATATGCAGCCCTTTTCCATGGACAAAAAGTAAAATGATACGCTTTATTATGAATGAGCTGATAACCAACACCCAGTTTTCCATGTTAAGACAAATTGTACATAAAATTCACACAAACCAAAAAGCAGCAGGGTATTTCAATGTAACTGTTTACCCATGTAAAAATTTCTTTTCAGCCTCAATAGAAGAGTTTGGCGATTTTTTTGATTATTACGCCTATCTTGACAAACTGAAAAATTTTGATTATGCTAATCCCAAACACTATGATTCAATAAAAGAAACTGTGTTAAAAAAAGATGAATTACTCATTGATAACCATGTAAAACTTGTTCTCAATCATGATAGCAACCTTAGACTTGTTGATGGTTCAAACCGCATTGGTCTCAATGTTATTGAAAGAGCTACAGATGAAGATTTTTATATTACGTCATTTTATAACAAGGGGCAGTACATGTGGAAGCGGATATATTTCAGGGTGGAAAATAACTGATAAATGTTTTAGCCTAAAATCCGACTCTGACTAACAGCGACTAACAGCGCAAGATTATATAGATCTTAAAATCTTCTAATCAGGGAAAATTAAATGAACAATGATGTTGATTACTGGATGGATAAAAAGTATAAGCTTTTATCCTATTATGAAAAAAACCAGAAAAAATATAATAAAATATTGGCAGCCCTATCCCAAAGAATTGACTCTATTCTTGCCGGTTCTGCATGTAATGCGCAGATAAAAGGCCGCATAAAATCCTTTGATGCTTTTTACCGCAAACTTCTTGCAAGAAGTCAAAAAGTATCCATCTCCAATCCCTTTGAACATATTACTGATATTGTTGGCATGAGAATTGTTGTTCCTTTTATTGAAGACCTGGAAAGTGTTGAAAACATAATATTAAAAAATTTTGAAATAATAGAAACTGAATATAAATCAAGAGAGCTGACTATCAGAGAATTTGGATATGATTCAATCCATATACTTATATCACTTCCTGAAGATATTGCAAAAAAATATAAATTAAGCGACTCAATAAAAATAGAAATACAGCTTCGTACGATTCTGCAGGATGCCTGGGCTGAAGTAGAACATGAGCTTATTTATAAAACCACCATTGATAAAGTAGAAGATACCATAAGACGAAAAATGATAGCTTTAAATGCAACCCTCTCTTTAGCAGATATTACCTTTCAGGAAATAAGGGAATACCAGAGAAAGCGCTATAGGGATATACAGGAACGCCACAAAAAACTTATGGATAAAGTTTCCACCATACCGGAAAAAATGGGAAAAATCAAAAATGATGCACCTCTGATAAATCCTGAAAAAAATATTGAAGGCCTGGAAATAGAACCAAAAAAATTTGAGCATATCACAAAAACCGGAAACGGTTCTGAATATGGGCTTAATGACCTGATGGTTGAAGCAATGAATGCTCATCTTGAAAACAGACTGCAAGATGCAGTTGCTCTGTACACCCAACTAATAATTGTTTCACCAAATCATTTTATATATAATCACAGAGGACTTGTTTATTTTACACTTTCTGAATATGATAAGGCTATTGATGATTTTACTACAGCAATAAAAATGGCTCCCAATGATACCAGGGTTTACACAAATCGGGGCCTAACATACAGAATGCTGAAAAAATATGATGAATCCCTTGCTGATTTTAACAAATCACTGGAACTGAATCCATTGTGGCCTGATACATTTTACGGAAGATCTCTTACCTATTATGATCTGGGCGATATACAGCGGGCCCTGGAGGATTGCGACAAGGCAATAAGTATTAAACCTGACTTCAAACAGGCTGTGCGTTTTAAACAATTCCTTATAAACCAGACAATGACATAAATCTTTGAAGAGAAGTTTTATTTAAAAATTTCTCCTGCCTCCTTATACCATAATACAAAATCCAGGTGTTCAAGAGGTATATTGCTCTTTATAGAATACTTTCTCAGTTTATCTTCAAGAGTCAGATAAACTTTGCTGCTTATACTTTTAGGTATTCTATCGATTATTCCTAAAAGTACCATGTTTTTAAGTATATGTCTGTCGAGTATTGCCAGATCGGTCCCTATGCCAATATTTCTCAGGAAGTGACTAGCCTCTTTAAAACCTAAACCTTTTACGTTTTTTACAAGCCATTCTCTTTTTTCTGCCTGTTCAAAATTTTTATCAAGACAATCTCTAATGCTGCTTCCCCCTGTTATAAACCTGTCCCTTGCTTCAACAAGATACCTTGATTTATTATTTCTGAATCTCACAATATTAATTTCCTCTGCAATCTCTTCAGCTGTTCCATGAAAAAGCAGATTTTTATCAATTAAACGATTTACAGCTTTCCAGCACTGACGGGCACCTGACTGAGGTGTAAAAAGGCAAAAAGAAAGCTCAATAAACAGCTCCTCATTATCTGCCTTTTTCCATATTTCACGAAATTCCCCTATTCGCTTAATAATATCTGGTTTTATTTGATCATAAAGATGCTTTATTTCATCTTCATATTCTTTATGTTTCTTTGTTTTCACTAAATTTCTTTAAGCCTCTTTTTAAAAAAGAATTTTTCAAGTATCACTAAAAAATATTCAATACCAGAATTTTTAAGCCCCCCTTCCGGGGGGCTGTATTAATCTGCCTGACTATTAACTTAACAACATTGAACAGACACCTGACCTTGAATGATTATAGCCAGGGAGCTCTAACCATAAATGTCATCTTTCCAGTTCAATTGATTGCTCTGCCATAACTATAACCGGAATCTTCATTCCATTAAGAGATTTAAGATTATCAGCAAGCTCCTGCGGAATGGTTCTGTACAACAAAGATGCTGTTACAGTAAACTTTCCTTTAATATCACCAATATCAAATTTCTCAATATGCTCTACCCCTGCTTTAAGGCGCTTGTCATGGATAATCTCTTTTGCTTTTGCAATATTATCAACGGGGTTTCCCTTACCATCACCAAAAACAGTGACAAAAGCAACAGCATCTTTATCAAGATATCCTTTTTTATCCAAAACACCACTTTCAAAAACTGTCTTGCCCTTTGAATCAACAGCTTTAATCTGCACCCAAACCTGTCTGGTATTTGAAGAACCAGTAGGAACATCGTGCCCCGCACCTTTATTATTGAGCCTTACTATCAGATTATTGCCCTCGGTTTTTTTGTCAATATTGACTGTAACAGCATTTTTAAGGCGGGCTTCTGCCATTTTAGTCCTGACTGAATCCTTTTCCATTGCCG
>CAYTLM010000118.1:0-6393 GCA_964438485.1 uncultured Leptospirales bacterium
TTGTCATTCACCAGACCTGCTTTTCAAATAAATTTCCACACGCATAAAACTGAGTGTTTATGGAATATATGATTACATATTAATTATTATAATTCAGGGAGATAAATTTCAAGCAAAAGAATAAAAAAATAATACCAGAGGAGAATAAATTAGGGGTCAGAGCACAATTTCGCCTTCTTCAGACCCCATCTCCCTAACCCTCTTCCCCTCAAGGAGAAGAGGGACTTTTGAATTTCTGTTCACATTGAACTTTTTTATATTAAAATAGAAAAAGTGCACTAAAAAACAAAAAAGTTGACCAACCCCTATGGGGGTGGCGGATAAAAGTTTTTTTAGGAGAAAAAATTCCTTCCGCCGGGGGTTTGGTGAATTAAAATCTACAGGGTCAGAGCATAGCCGGCGGATCAACGGTTACCGAGTGCCAACAAAACAGATGTATAGAGAAAACCAGGGGTCAGAGCCCCTCATTTCGCTTTCTTCTCGATACAGCTCTGCGAGCCACTCGAAGTCCGGCGGATCAACGGTTACCGAGTGCCAACAAAACAGATGTATAGAGAAAACCAGGGGTCAGAGCCCCTCATTATTACAAATACTAGTAAATCCGGATTATATTCAAAGCTATCAGGATTATTCCCTACCCTGTGAGGTTTACCCCTTGTCAAGCGAGACCAATATCTTTTATTGGAAGGAACTCCTGATTCTTTGTGGAAGATTCAGCGACATAGAACAAATTAATCCTGCAGGATGAAATATGGAAAAATATAATCTGCAACAATTATCTTGACAAATACTCATTTTATATATATCAGTTTTATTAAAAAATTTACATGATAACATAATAATTATGGATATAAATAAAGCAATAAAATTCTGGTTAAATGAATCTGAAGAGGATTTTAAAGTATCAGGACATCTTCTTGAAAAAGGGGATTTTTCATATGCTTTATTTTTTTGCCATCTTTCAATAGAAAAACTTCTTAAAGCAGTTTATGTTAAAAGAAAAAAGGAACAACCTCCTTACATCCATAATCTTTTACGCATTGCTGAACTATGCGAGATTGAAACTGATGAAAAAATAAAAGAAATTTTAATCCGAGTTACTGCATATAATATTGAAGCACGTTATCCAGATGAAAAGAATAATTTCAGAAAAATCTGCACAGAGGATTTTACTAATAAAGAACTAAAAAATGCTAAAAAGGTAATCGAATGGCTCAAATCTCTCCTCCAATAAAAAATGCTATAACACAATTTTTACGCAGCATTATAGAAGAAAACATTGAAATTAAAGAGGCATTTTTATTCGGTTCTTACGCAAATAATACCGAAAATATCTGGAGTGATATTGACATTGCAATAATTTCACCTGCTTTTTCTGAAAACAGGTTTGAAGAACGTATCAGATTGATGAAAATTTCAAGCAGAGTTGATTCAAGAATTGAACCTGTTCCCTTCAGCCCGGAAAGTTTTACCGATGAAGATCCCCTTGCCTGTGAAATTAAAAAAAACGGTATACCGTTGCCGCTGCAATAATCAGATAAACTCATCAAAGACATGCTCTAATTCTGTATGATCCTGTACCGGATTAGCATGCTGTCATCCTGACAGCATAAAGCTGTGTATCATAAATTTCATATTACACTTTCAACTCTTAGATCCATGAAACTCAAAAATCCAATAATACTATTCCTCCTTCTCATTGAGGAGAGAAAGATTAGGAGGGAGAGGCCTCAAAAGAGAGTTAGGAAGACGGAATCTAAAGAAGACTAAACATGAAGATTCAGAGCTCTCCATTTCGCCTTCTTCTCGATACAGCTCTGCGAGCCACTCGAAGTCCGGCGGATTATCGGTTACCGAGTGCCGACGAAGCCGGTGTATCGAGGTAACCAGGGTCAGGATTCTCTTTTTTGCCATTCCCGCGAATGCGGGAATCCCGTACAACAGACTCTCTTCCTCCGTCATTCCTGCGGATGCAGGAATCTCATAGAATAGTCTCATATAAATCATTCCATTCAGGATTCATATCATTTATAATGTTATTTTTATGCTCCCTCTTCCATTTTTTCATCTGTTTTTCTTTCAAAATAGCACTTTCAATATTGTGAGTTTCAATAAACCAGACCAGCTTAATGCAATTATATTTTGAACTAAACCCTTTTACCAGTTTCTCTTTATGCTCATATACACGTCTAACTAAATTATTAGTTACACCCGTGTAGAGAACCGTATTATACTTGTTTGCCATTATATACACATAATATTTATTCATACACACCGTATCCATGAGATTCCGGCAGTGCAGCCACGATGGCTGCCTGCAAACACGAAACAGGATGTTTCTATAATGTTTGCCTCCGCTACCGCTACAGCCGGAATGACAGAGCTGGATATTCACTATTAATAGTTCCTTTTGCTTTTAAGAGGTTTTTTTATTCTTTTGATTTTTTTACTGTTGAAATAAGCATTTTGAGTATTTCAGTATTTTGATTCAGCAGCTTTAGCGCGGTATCGTTATTAATATATGAAGCATCCCTGAGAAGCATAATCCAATATTCTGTTTCAGCAGCTTCTTTTAATGCTATACTCATTTTACTGATAAAATCTGCTTTTGACTGAGCAAATTCAGCTTCACGAATGTTAGCGCCAATTGACGTTCCGGCCTTTAATAACTGGTTGATTAAAACATATTCTTTATTGATTTTACTCAATTCACGGCACAGTTTAACAATTTCAAGGGCAAACAGATAACTTTTATTTTTCAAAGGATTTTCTTTCATATTCTTTCTCCAAAAAAGATCTGCTCCGGGGAGCAGATCTTTTGCAACAATTATTCATTATTCACTATTAATTATTCATTATTAATTGCCTCACTTGCTCCTCGCAAAGCGGAAGCCTATGAAGGGGTTTCCGATGCGCGGGGAGTAGTTGTCCCAGAAGCCAACCTGCATGAAACTGGCATTGTAGTACCAGGTGCCGCCCCGTCTCACGCGGAAAGATCCGCTAAGATCAAAACACCACTCCCGCACATTTCCGCTCATGTCATAAAGACCAAGAGCATTAGCATTTTTGGTTTTTACTACTGCAGTTGATGTAACTCCTGTACTTAACCAGTTTGAACCATCCCAATAATAGCCATATACAGCTACTGCATCATTAGCTGATTTTCCAGGTTCGCCAGAACCACCTGTAACATCATTATAATACGTTGTTGCTCCGCTTGCGTAGTTTCCCGGTGTCCAATACATTCCGCTACCTGCAGGATATTCATAAGCTCCATAGCTGTTATCACTCCCTCTATAACGTGCTGCAAGCTCCCACTCATTGCTAGTAAGCAAACGAAAACCTTTGGCTGTGCAACTATTAATATCAGTATTTCCTCTTGTACCAGCCTTTATATAGGGCATATCCTGACTACCAGGTGTTGTATGGGTTATTGTTGTTGAATCATTAACAGCTCTTAAGGGTGTTGTATAATCACTGTCTACATAGTAAACACAGTCATAATTTGTTCCCTTATGCGCATTATACCATTCAGTCAGGGCATTACACCATACCATGCTGTCACGCCAGTTTATATAAGTTACAGGATGCTGATTTGTCATGCCAGTACCACCAGACACACTTCCCATTCTGCCAGCATTGGCAAATGTATAGCCTTTGCCTTTTGCCCAATCATGCACTTTATTCCACAACTCATATGTCACCTGAGTCTCTCCTATCCAGTAATCATTATCTACTGTTGCTGTACCACTATCACCTGTTCCAGTAGGGAAGGTGAATCCGCCCGGAACATATGCCATTTTAAAAGAAACCCCGTCTGCACTATAGATTTCCTGGTCGCCGATAGAAAAAAACGTTTTTGGAAATACTGCTGTTACTACACCTGAATCTGCAGCATTGGTAACTGAATCTGCCCCTGCCACTTTAAAGAAATCTTCTGTTACACCGGTAAATGTATATCCCGGTTTAGCTGTTAAAGTAATTGTTGCGGTATATACTGTTTCTGCTGCAAATGAAGAATCATCAGGTGACCAATTAATGGTACCTGTGTACTGGTCTGTTGCGATTATTTCAATTACAGGTATTTTACCATAAGCTGGCGGTGTTACACCCTCTATTACAGCTATGTTTACTGCTGTTGGCGGCGCTTCCCCTGTTACCGGAAATACTGCTGTTACAACACCTGAATCTGCATCATTAATAACGCTTATTGCCCCAGCTATATTAAAAAAATCTTCTTCAACACCAGTAAGGGTATATTTCGATTTTGCTGTAAGTGTTATAGTGGCGCTATATACTTCTTCTGCTTTAAAAATATTATTAGCCGGGTTCCATGTAACAGTTCCTGAATACTGGGCTGTTTCGGTTATTTCAGTTACAGGTATCTCTCCATAAGCAGGCGGTGTTATACCCTCTATTGTAGCAATGCTTACTGTTCTATCCGATAAATCTTCCCCCTTCTCTAACAATTCATCAATCCCTTCCCAGCAACCGATTGAAAAAAATAAAACAATTATAAGAACAGATATTAAACGGTATTTATGAGTTGTTTTTTTCATAAAATAATACCTCTCATCATATTTTTAATCCAGTAAAAATTTCAAGACGGGCAAATGGGTAGCTGGAAAAACCAGTTTCCAAAGGTAAAAATTCAGTTGAAACCCTAAGCCCAAATTCAAAGGCACAACCAGGTCGCCAGGAAAGTGCAGCTCCTGCCCCTGCCAGCGGCCCTGCTGTTTTTACCTGTTTATTTAAACCACTGCTATTATCAAAGCTTTGCTCAAAACGGGTGCCATTAATAAAAGCCCCGCCTGCGCTTACAAAAGGCACAAAATGAAGCGCACCAAAAAAATTAAAACTATATCCACAGTAAAATGATAGCGGAATAAAGAAAATCCGTTTAATTTTGCGATTCTCTGAATCAAGCCGGTCAAGGCCGGTTAAATAAAAAAATCCTGTTTCAAATCCTAATTCAACAGAAGAAGCAAATAGGTCACGCTTCTCAATTGAAAAAGAACCGCCACAGCCCGATCCGCTAAAATCAACAGACTTGCCAAAAGGCATAAGCCCTCCTGCTGAAATTAAAAAAACCAGGTTAAAAGGCACAGGATGACTATTGTCCTGAATTGATTCTATGTTCAAATCATCTGCTACCACTACTTCGGTTTTCTTGGACAATTGAGAACTTTGCAAAACGAGTTTGCGTTTCTCTTTTTTAGCAATATAATGACTGCTGGGAAAGCTAAGACCAGTAGCATCTTTAGCAAATTCCACATTATCAACATCAGGGGCTGCTACTACATCCTCTGTATCTTTATGAACAACTTTGTCTTTGTTTGAAGAAAAACACCCTTCACCGCCGTAAGAAATAAGAATTAAGCCAAGAGCAGAAAATATTAATAATAATGAAAAAGTTTTAAGTATTTTGGACATTTTTCTCCTGAAACAGGATAATTTTCCTTATATCCTGACAAAAATTTTTTATATATCAGATTATATCAATTCCCAGTGAGTTTATACTAACATGCATCACATATAAAATCGGACAATATGGAATATATATATTAAAAAAACTCTATTGGTCAAGTAGTAAAAATTTTAATTTTTTAGTAAATAAATTATATCTGAAATTAAGGGTCAGAGCCTCCCATTTCAGTTTTCTTCTCGATACAGCTCTACGAGCCACTCGAAGTCCGGCGGATCAACGGTTACCAAGTGCCGACAAAGTCGCTGTATCAAGGTAACCAGAGGTCAGAGCACAATTTCAATTAAATTATATAGCGAACCGAAAATCACCATTTAGCATTTTCATCAATCTCCCGTTTTACATCGCGATTACCTTCACGACGAACCAATAAGAATTTCTTATGAGTTGCCTCTTCTTGCAGCTCTCCAGCTTTAAATATATTATCTATATGCATACTGATATTTGGTTGTGTTGTATCATAAATCTCTGCTATCTGATTTTGCGTCAGCCATAAATCTTCATCTGCAAAACGGACTGATACACGAATCAGACCATTTTCATCCTGATATAAAATAATTTTATTTTCATTTTTAATCATTATTCATAACTCCTGGCTCCACACTAAAAACTAAACTCTTTCAACTCCAAAACCTGCATCACTTTTCTATATATGGTAAATGTTTTTTTCTCAGAATAGATTTTTTAAAATTTATATAATCATCATATTTATATAATGCACTATTAAATATTTCAACTTTTTTATGGCTCCTATCTATAAAATAGACTTTAAACATTATTCCTCTTATTAAATAGAAAGAGCATAGCGAACCGAAAAGATCTAACTCCATAACAACAACATCTATTTTTAAAATATTTTAACTTGACTACGAATTTAATATCAATATCTTAATAAATATGGATTACAT
>CAYTLM010000119.1:0-6336 GCA_964438485.1 uncultured Leptospirales bacterium
TTTGCGGATAGATGATCGTGTGGTTGTAATGGAGAAAACCCACGCAAGGGACATAAAAAAAGAGATGTTTCCCCAGGGATTTGATTTTTTTACAGCTGATCTTTCATTTATATCCATATTAAAAATCCTTCCATCTGTAATAAATGTTAATGATGATATAGAGGGTATTGTTCTTTTAAAGCCCCAGTTTGAGGCTTTGCCTGAAGAGCACGAAAAGGGTGTTGTAAGATCCCCATCTGCGCATGAAGAAATACTTAAAAGGGTGCTTAAAGGTATTGTTGAAACAGGATTTTATGTTAAGGGGCTTACCTGGTCGCCAATAAAAGGCCCTGCAGGGAATATAGAATTTCTTCTATGGATTTCTTCATCTTTGGATAAAACTGGTGATTTTACTCCTATTATCCGGGATATTGTTGAAAATGCTCATAAAGCTCTTAATACATCTGATTAAATAAGATGCAAAAAATGAGATAAATTTTTTTTTCTTGTTGCTTATTTTATGAAGATTTTTTAGATATTAAATAAATCAAAAATTGATAGATAAATTAAAATAAATAAAAAGTGCCGGTTTTAAATTTTGTTTTTTTCAGTTTATAATAAGATCTGACCATTTCAGGGATTTTACCCTGATAGAAATATGTTTTGATATAATAATCAAAAGGAGAGATAAATGAAAATATTAGCTTTAAACTGTGGAAGTTCATCTTTAAAATACCAGTTGTTTGACTGGGAAAAGAAAGAAGTTATTGCAGTAGGAATTATTGAGCGAATAGGTATTGAGGGTTCTTTTATAAAGCATGAAGTACCTGCAAAGGATAAGGAATTTAAAAATGAAACAGATATTCCGGATCACAAAGTAGGAATAAAGCTTGTTCTTGATGCTCTTGTAAAAGGAGAGGGAGCTGTAATAGACAATATGAAGGATATTGCTGCTGTTGGTCACAGGGTTGTTCATGGCGGTGAAAAATTTAATCACAGCGTTCTTATTGATGACAAAGTTATTGAAGCAATTAAGGGAGTTTCCCACCTTGCTCCTCTTCACAACCCTGCAAACCTTATAGGAATTGAAGCAGCTATGGAAGGACTTCCAGGAGTTCCCCAGGTGGCTATTTTTGATACAGCTTTTCATCAGACAATGCCTGCTCATGCCTATATGTACGCAGTACCTCATGAGTGGTATGATAAATTTGCAGTAAGAAGATACGGTTTCCACGGAACAAGTCACCTTTATGTATCTAAAAGAGCAGCTGCGCTTTTAGGAAAGTCTGCAAAGGATTGTAATATTATTACAATGCACATTGGTAATGGTGTTTCCTGTTCAGCAATAAAGAATGGTATAAGTGTTGATACATCCATGGGTTTAACACCTCTTGAGGGTGCTGTAATGGGCACAAGATCCGGTGATATTGACCCTGCTATTCCCATGTTTATGCAGAATGAACTTCAGGTTGGGCCTAAAGAGATGGATACTCTTTTGAACAAAAAGTCAGGTCTTCTTGGAGTAACAGGAAAATTTACTGATAGACGTGATATACTCAGCGGTGCTGAAGATGGCGATGAGAAGTGTCAACTTGCTGTTGATATGGAATGCTATAAGCTTAGAAAATATCTTGGCTCTTATGCTGCTGCTCTTGGTCATGTGGATGCTATTGTTTTTACTGCTGGTGTTGGTGAAAACGCAGGTGATATAAGACAAAAAGTTCTTGAAGGGCTTGATTGTCTTGGAATCAAGATTGATAAAGAGAAAAATCTTAATACAAGATCTAAGCATGGTGAAGCAGAAATTTCCACACCTGATTCAAAAATAAAAGTATTCATGATCCCCACAAATGAAGAGCTTGTTTTTGTTGAGGATGTTGTTGGTATATTGAATAAGACATATGGAGATCATATGGAATATCAGTACACATTTCTTAAAAAATAAAGGTTGGTTTATTTTGGATCTTTGGGAAAAGTAATATTATTTTCCATACACATCTGGTTGAGAAAACCCCCGGCGGAATAAAATTTTTTCTTTAGTAAATCTTTTCCCGCCGCCCCCTTATAGGGGGCTGTTTAACTTATTTTATATTTTAGCACTTAGTTAAAGTATAAATATGAACAGCAATTTATCAAGTCCCCCAATGGGGGATTTAGGGGGCTTCCTGAAAAGGAATGATATAAAAAAGGGCTGTCCTGAAAGGCAGCTCTTTTTATTTTGTTATATCAGGAATAATTGTTGACCCTCTTTTTTATTATGCAATATCTTTGTACAAGGCTGTAAATATGTTCTATTGCTAACATTATATTGAGATTTAGGGAGCAATCTCCTTTGAGGATAACAGGTTTTAAAAAGGGAAGGTGACTGGAATGAAAAAGTTTTTTGCTGAAGTAATGTTTATTTTTATTCTTATACCCAATATATACGCGGTTGATATTAAAAGTGTTGTGGCATATCCAGTACCTTTTAATCCTCAAAATGAAAAGCTGACAATTGGTTACCCTAAACATAGTAATGTTTTTTCAGATGGAATTAAATCCAGGGTTACAGTTTTTGATATAAACGGTGATGTTGTAACAGTGATAAACGGGTCAACATTAAATAATGAAGTTGCTTGTGTATGGAATGGAAGAAGATCCAATGGTGAATATGCAAAACCAGGGCTTTATTTGCTGAAAGTTGAAATAAGCGATAATGAAGGTGGGTACTGGAAAAAAACTTTACGCGTTCTTGTTAAATATTAGTAGAGGTTTATGCCTGATGAAAGCTGCTGTTAAAACTATAATTTCACTTTTCCTGATTGTTTTTGTCATTGAACCTGTGTTAGCTGATAATGCAGGAGCCAGAGGTGCTTTTTCACGAGGTGGATGGGCAGGAGCCCGTTATGTGGCTGCAGGAATGACTGGTGAAGTTTTGGCTGATGATGTTTTTTCTATATACTGGAATCCTGCAGGGTTAAGCGAACTTAAATCCAAAGCAAGGCTTACTGAATCAGAGGTGAGTGAAAAAGCCAGAGCAGGGAAGATCAGTGATATAACTGAAGCGGATCTGCTTAGCTTTTCAGAATCGAGTTATAAAAAAAGGGTTTTTGATGCAGGTGCTTCCTATACAGGTCTTGATTTTGAAAGGGATGCATTTTTTGGAGGCATGGCTGTAAGCTGTTTTAAGGGAGTTGCAGGCATTGGTTTTTATTCAATAATGTCAACAGGTATTGATACAAGGGATGAATCAGGTGAAAAAACAGGCACTGCTGGTTATCATGGTTCCATTGCCTATCTGTCATACGCCTATTCTGCTAATGTTGCTTCTATAGGGGTTTCTCTAAAGGGGATTCATGAAAAAATTGGGGATGGCAAGTATATTGGAGCTGGTGCAGATGTGGGTGTGCAGTTATTTATTTTACCCTTTATTAAACTTGGAATTATGGCACGGGATTTGGGGAGTTTTTTAACACCCTATGGTTCATCTGAGCTTGAAAACCGCTACGATTTTTTTAATCCTGAGTTTAAAATAGGTGTACTTATTACAAGCGATTCAGGTTTTAGAATTGCCATCAATGGGACAAAAAGGCTGGAGCAGACAGGGTTTATGTTTGGCGGTGGTATTGAGTATGATATAACAAAGAATGTTACTCTTAGCTGCGGATTGAATGATGATAACTTTTCCACAGGTGCTGCAATAAATTTCATGGGTATTCAGGTAGCATATGCCTTTAGCTTTGACAGGATAGATTCAGGGTATAACAATACTGTTTCAATGAGAGTGCTGTTTTAAATGGTTCCTGTATGACAGATATAAAAAAAACAGCTGTCATGGGCATATTGAATGTAACGCCTGATTCCTTTTATGATGGCGGTAAATATATTTCAATTGATAAAGCCATGCTCAGGGCTGAATCAATATATAATGAGGGCGCCAGTATAATTGATGTGGGTGGAGAGTCTACCCGTCCAGGGTCAATGCCTGTATCTGTACAGGAGGAGATTGACAGAGTATGTCCTGTTGTTGAAAAAATATTTCGTGAAATTGAAATAAAAATTTCAGTGGACACTACAAAATCGGAAGTTGCAGAGGAGGCTCTTAAAAGCGGGGCTTCCATGATAAACGATATAAGCGGTCTTACCTTTGATAGCAGAATGCCAAAAGTAATCTCTTTATATGGGGCAGATCTGGTTCTTATGCACACAAGGGGGAGGCCTCTTGTTATGCAGAAAAATACTGATTATGAAAATCTTATTCAAGATATACTTGATTTTCTGAATCAATCTGTGACTGTTGCTATAAAAAATGGAGTTGATAAAAAAAGAATAATTATTGATCCAGGTATTGGTTTTGGAAAAACAATGGATCAGAATTACCAGATAATTTATAGTATTGAAAAATTTGTTCAAACAGGCTTTCCTGTACTTGTTGGTTTATCCAGAAAATCCTTTATCAGGGGCCTTTACACTAATGACGAGGAAGGGCTTTGGGCTACAATTGCGCTTAATTCAATTTCAGTAAAAAAGGGAGTATCAATAATAAGGGTTCATGATGTTAAAGCTCACTGTCTTGCCATGGATGCTGTGGATTATTTAAAAGAAAAAGGGAAAAGTTTTTGATATTACTTTTAAGGTTTCCTTGAGTTGTTTGGAGAGTTAATATAGTTAAAGGTTTTTTTGCAGATGGATGATTTTTTTGGACGGATAGTTTTTTTTACAGGCGCATTCTGGAATTATTTCCGGAATATTGTTGATATATTAATAGTAGCATATCTTTTCTACTGGACTTATAAATTTCTTACAAACACAAAAGCTGTTCAGCTTCTTAAAGGTGTTGTTGTAATCTTTTTTGTTGCTGTGCTTGCAGGGCTGTTCCATCTTGATACACTTGACTGGCTGATTAAAAATATCACATCCTATCTGGTTATTACTGTTATTATACTTTTTCAGCCTGAACTTAGAAGGCTCATCACCAGATTTGGTCAGAAAAGCTGGCTTGTCTCTGATTCAACTACTGACTCTTTGCAGCTGGATGAGCTGGTTAATTCAGTTTTTGCAATGGCATCTGAAAAAATAGGCTCCCTTATTGTAATAGAACGAAATACCGGGCTTAAAAGCTATGTGGAATCTGGAGTGGCTGTTGATTCAGGTATTTCTGAAGAGCTTATAAGAACCATGTTTTATCCTCTTACACCCCTTCATGATGGAGCTATTATTATTCAGGAGGGAAGAATTGCCGGTGCTGCATGTTATCTTCCTTTGAGCGATTCCAAGCAGCTTAAAAAACAGCATGGTGCAAGGCACAGGGCAGGGCTTGGCATAGCTGAAGAGACTGATGCTCTGGTTATTGTTACTTCAGAGGAGAGGGGTGAAATATCAATTATGGTCAATGGCAGAATATTTCCTGGAATAAAAAACGCTGATCTTAAAAATATCATTCTCTTTTTTATGAATCCTAAAACAGCATATGAGGAGAAGTATAGTATTTAATGAAACCTTACATGGAACGCTTTGCTGAATTTTCAAAAAGAACCAATCTTGTGCCCAAGCTTGTTAGTATAATTCTTGCAGTTATTCTTTGGGCATATATTAGCAATACCCACAGCGGAGATATAAAATTCAATATACCTGTGGATTTTAAAAATATTGATGATTCCCTCATTGTTTCCAGGGTGTCACAAAAAACAGCAGCTGTAAAGCTATCAGGGCGAAAGGATGACCTCAGGAATATTCATGCAAGGGATATTATTCTTTTTGTGGATTTAAGCAAGGTTAAAATCGGAGAGTATTCAGATTATCATATTGAATTTACTAAAAACAATATTCCTGATAAAATTAATATCAATATCCAGCCTGATGAAATCAAGGTTCTTGTAGAGCGAAAGATATCAAAAAATATTAAGATAATACCCAAGTTTAGCGGCAATCCTGAAAAGGGCTTTCATGCAGGAAAGGTTAAGCTTTTTCCTGAAACTGTTACTTTGATTGGACCTCCATCAAGGCTGAATGCAATAGAATCGGTTTACACCAAGGATATTTCGCTTGAGGGAATTAAAGATGATGTTCAGAAAAAAATTGATATTCAAAAACCTGCACTGGAGGGGATTGAATATAGCATTGAAAATGTTAATGTAACTGTACCTGTGATTTCCTATGCTGATATGGCTCAGGCAGGAGTTTCGATTTTATTAAAAAATGCTAAAAAAGGCTATGTCTATACTCTGGAAACAGAAAAAGCATATGTTCACTTTATCCTTGAGAAAAAGAGAAAAGTCTCGGATTATAAATGGAGTGCTTTTGTTGACATGACAAATTTTGGTGAAAGATATTCTGAACTTGAAACTCAGGATAAAATAGAATGGCTTGCAGATGTGC
>CAYTLM010000120.1:0-6265 GCA_964438485.1 uncultured Leptospirales bacterium
ATCTCATGCGTATGCAAAAAGAGATGAAAAACATTCAGAAAACAATAAAAAAAGCAAAAATTGAGGGTGAAAGCCGTGATGGGCTGGTTAAAGCAGTGGTTAATGGAGAGTTTTCACTTTTAAGTATTACAATAAGCGATGATCTTGTAAAGTCAGGTAATACAAAAGAGATTGAGAAAATGGTTTTTACTGCGATTAATGATGCAATGAATAATGCCAGAGAATATTCAACCCAGGAAATGAAAAAAATCACAGGAGGAATGGACCTGGGAAGTCTTTTCCAGTAAAACCGTAATAAGGTTAAAGAAAATTGAATGAGCCATCACTATATCTTAACAGGGTTATACAGGAGCTTTCCAGACTGCCTGGCATAGGAAGAAAAAGCGCAGCAAGAATAGCTTTTCATCTTTTAAGGCAGCCGGAATCCCAGGTGCAGGATCTTGTAAAAACAATTACTGAATTAAAAGAAAATATTCATACCTGCAGTATATGCGGTGGAATTTCAGATTCAGCTGTATGTGCAATCTGTTCAGATTTTTCAAGGGATAGATCTATTCTGTGTATTGTAGAGGGAGCAAGGGATCTGCTTACAATTGAGGCAACAGGCGGCTTTAAGGGGTTGTACCATGTTATTTCAGGCCTTATTTCTCCCCTGGATGGGATAGGCCCTGGTGATCTCAATTTGAGTTCTCTAATGGAAAGGGTGTCACAGGAGAAATTCACAGAGATAATTATTGCACTTAATCCTACAATAGAGGGCGAGGCAACCACTCTCTATCTTGCCGGACTTATGGAGCCTTTTAATTTGAATGTTACAAGGATTGCCCATGGCCTTCCTGTGGGCTCTGATCTTGAATATGTTGATAGTGCCACAATAGCAAAATCAATTGAAGGCAGGGTAAAGGTCTAGGATTTTTTTCTGCCCTGTCCTTTTTTGCGCGATCCTTTTCCTTTTGTTGTGGCTCCTGGTCTGGAGCCTTTTTCTTTAGTGCTCTTGCCTGTGGCTGGTTTTCTGGAAGCTTTTGTATGCCCATCCTGCTTGGTGCTGCTTCTTCGGATTTCATTTTGTCTCCGCTTTTTCCCTTCCAGGTGTATTACTACAGGGAGCCCCTCCAGATCGAATCGCTCCTGTAAGGATTTTTCAAAGAACCGTATAATATCTTTTCTAAAAAATGAGGCGTTATTAACGAAAAATTTAAAACTGGGGGGCACTGTGTTGATTTGAGCAGCATAGTATATCTTGATTTTTTCGCCAAGCTTTGGAACTTTGCCTGATTTTTGAAGCTCACCTATAACTTTATTAAGAGTGGGGGTGTCAATTCTTCTTTTTGCCTTTTCCCCAAGTTCAATAGCAGTGTCTATTAATCTGCTTATTCTCTGCTTGTTAAGTGCAGAAATGGATATTATGGGAAAATCCGCTGCCCTGTAGTATTTGAAAATTATTTTTTCTTTGTATTCTTCAAAGGTTTTATAGTCTTTTTCAATTGCATCCCATTTGTTAATGGCTATTATAACAGGTTTTCTCGATTTAAGGATCTCATCAGATATTTTTTTATCATTTTCAGTGAGCCCTATTGTTGCATCCAGCATGTGTATGGTTACATCGCTTCTGCTTATAGCCTCAACAGTTCGTGTAAATGAATAGTACTCAACACTTTCAGTCATTTTGCTTTTTTTTCTGATTCCGGCTGTATCAATAATCTGAATGGTTTTTTCCATATATCTGAATGTAGCATCTACAGAGTCACGGGTTGTGCCGGGAATATCTGATACTACTGATCTTTCATATCCAATAAAGGCATTAAGGAGTGTGGATTTTCCTGTATTTGGCCGTCCTGTAATTGCAATTTTTAAATCAGGCTGGGGAAGGGTGGTTTTCTTTTCAGGTAAAAGGTTTACAATTGTATCCATAAGCAGATCAATGTTGAACCTGTTTATTGCAGCAATTGGAATTACCTCATTAAATCCATGCTCATAAAAGTTGACCATATTTTCCAGCCTGTCATTGCTGTCCATTTTGTTTACAGCTATTATTCCGGGAATATTGAGCTTGCGCAAAACAGAGGCAAGTTCCAGGTCAAATGCTTCAGGAGCGGGATTTTCCATTAAAAAAAGAATAAGAGAAGCCTTTTCCAGATGCTTTTTTGCTGATTCAATTATCCGGGTTGATAACTCTGATGTTCCGGGCAGATCAAGTCCGGGTGTATCTGATATAACAAAGCTCACAGAGTTATGTGTTATGGTTGCAGAAATAACATCCCTGGTAAGCCCGGGTAAAGAATCTACAATAGATTTTTTATTTCGTATAAAAGCATTGAAAAGGGTTGATTTCCCTACGTTTTGCCTGCCTGCTATGGCTACAATCGGGAGTTTAGAACTCATTTATATTCCTCCAGCCAGGTTAAACCAGCTATCTCTTTTGTTGAATAATCCCTGCTTTCATCAAAAAAAGCTGGAGCTTGATTAAGTCAAGACATTAATCAGCAGTTTTTGCTTAGACCAAATATCGGAGATTATATTTTAATTATTTTATTAATGTTATCACTATTTGGTGACGATATTGTTTCTGTATTAATCGCTCTATTATATGTTTTTTACTTGCAATTTATCCTGTTTAATGCTTTGTAAGATAATTGCTAGGTAATAATAAATTTACTTTTGAGGAGTGTTTCATGGCTACTGCTAAACAACTTGAGAATAATATCAAAAGGAAAAAACAGAAGCTTGTTAAGCTTGAGAAGGAAATCAAAGCTGAACAGGCTGCGGTTGCTAAACTTGAAAAAGAGTTAGCTGCTGCCATCAAAAAAGAAGAAGTTGCTGTAAAAGCGAAAGCAAAGCCAAAGGCAAAGGCTAAAGCTAAAGCCAAAAAGTAATAAGCCTTGTATTTTTTAACTGATGCAAAAAGAGGGGTCGCTCCCTCTTTTTTTTTGTTTTTCCAATTCTGTTTTTTTAATCTGCTTTATTTTTTGTATAGAATTGCCTATTCTTTATTTAAATTGTTATTGAATTAATTTAATAAAGTCGATATTAATAATGGATAGATGGGATTGTAAAATAATTGTTTGAGGTCACAGCTTGTTAAAGACAGAACAGAGAAGTAGTAGAGATTTTGATTCTTTTAAAACTATTGACGATGTTGTACAAATACTTCGTGATCATTTTAATACGAGAAAGCTCTACATAAAATATGACGTGGAAAAACGGGAAGTTCTTATCAATGAGTATAATTCTGACAATACTCTTATGATCGTAACTGATCCTTACTATAAAGCTGAAGATAATATTATCATTTATGGTCTCTCTGATAAATATATTGAGGTAGACCTTGAGATACTTGATGAGCTTGGACCGGGTTATTTTAGATGTAAAATTATCAGCGCAAGGAGAGCAACTGAAGGAAGGAGAGATCTTCGTTTTCAGATTTCTCCAGATGATGCTGTGGCAACCAACTTTCGCGTATCCAAGCATACTATTGAGATTAATAAGTTTAGCATACCAACAAGCATAAAAGTGGTTCTGGATCAGTTTCAGACAGCTAACAGCAGATTTGCAGATCAGTTTAAAATAGATGTTCTTAGCATTGATATAAAAGATGTTGTTTTAAAAACAATTAAAAATACAGGTAAAACCCTGTTTATTTCAGATGTGAATGATCCTGAGTCATACAAGGCTCTTACAGATGATTTTGTAGATGTGGCTAAAATTTATGGATCTGACCTTCAAAAGCTTATTAGAAGAAATGTTGAAAAGGGGCTTAAATCAGTTGTTATAGTACCTGTAATCTATATTACAGAGGATGAAAGATCTGTCCCTTTTGCATATATGCAGGCTGTTTCCAAGAAAGAAGTAATGGGAATAGACAAAGTTATAGATCTTAAGGGCATGTCCTTTAAGCTTGTGGACCGCATAAGGGATGCTAATACTCTTCTTGTTCCTGTTCATCAGGAGATAATGGATATTAGCAGGGGCGGGGCAAAGATGAAAATATCAAACCCTGATTTGAAAAAGTATATACATAAATCAAAGGGGTTTATATTTGATATAGTTTTTAAACTTCAGGCACCTTTAACAATTTATGCTCAGATAAAGACAACCTTTACGGATTTAGAGGGGAATCTTATTTTGGGGGTTGATTTTGAAGGGAATTCATCCAGAAAAGATGAGATGAAAAGGTTTTACAGTGTTTTAAAGCCCATGGAAATGGAATATAAGTCAAGGCTTATAAAAAGTATGAGAGGACGTAAATAGTTACTGATTTTTTTCTCTCTTGTTCAGGGCTGTTTCTGCGTCAGATTTTCTTGCATAGTCAGGAACAGTTAATGCGTAATCTGAATAAAGCTTTGGATTTTCTTTATATTTTTTTAGCACAAGTTTGGAAATATACTTTTCACTGGGAATAAAATCTTCAGTGTACTCACAAGAGCTTCCTTTGCTATTAATCTGAACAGTTAATTCATCAAGGTATTTGCTGCACCCGTTTCCAATGAGCTGAATATGCGATCCCTTTTCTATCTGTTCTGTTATTTCGCTGATTTTGTAATCGCCTGCCTGAACAAGAGTTTCAGGAAACTCCAGTCCTGTTCTATAAAGAGCACCGTATACCCTGTTTTTTTTTGCATCAAAAGCAACGAGCTTATGGGAAAATTTTTCAGAATCACAGGATGAAGCGAAAAAATCATGGCTTTGTATTCCTACAAGAGGTGTTTTAAGTAGCTGAGCAAACATCCGTGTTGTTGAAACAGCAACCCTTATGCCTGTAAAAGATCCAGGGCCAATCCCTGTACCTATGAGTTCAATCTGATTTACTGTAATTCCGCTTTTTTTGAAAAGCTTTGTAATTGAATCAAACATTGTTGTGGAATGACTGGTTCCTGCATTTTCAATAATGCTGAATGTTTTATCTTCTGTAGCAAGAACAAGAATACTTAGCTCTGTTGATGTATCAATTATCAGGGTATTCAATTGTTATTCTCCGGCTTTCATTATCTATAGGCTCAATTTTTATAGAAACAACAGAACCGTCAAGTGCTTCCTTTGCTATTTCCGGCCATTCAATAACTGAAACACCCTTGCCATACCAGTATTCATCAAAGTGAAGGTTTTCCAGCTCATCTTTGTTTTTTATTCTGTAAAGGTCAAAATGATAAAAGGGCAGCTTCCCTTCATACATTTCAAACAGACTAAAGGTAGGGCTGGTTATGTCTTCATCTACTCCAATGCCGGCACCTATACCCTTTGCCATTACTGTTTTACCAGCACCCAGATCACCGCTAAGTGTAATAATTGTGCCTTTAACTGCATCTTTGCCTATTTTAAATGCAGTTTCAAATGTTTCCTCTACGGAATGTGATATTTTAATTATTTTCATTATGTGCAAATTCCCTTTATAAAGAATTTTAATTAATTTTTATGAAATTTTGTCAAGGGAATCATTGGAAAAGAATTACTTTATTCTTTACATGCTATTTTAAAATAGTAATTTTGTTAATTTATGGGAAACTCTTTTTTCCTTGCATGATTGGTTCTTCTATTTTCAATTGTCATAAAACACACGGAGTTTAATTATATTGAATGATATTAAAGATGATAAAATGAAAGGTAAAAAAAAGATTATTACAGAGGCTCTTAAAAGGCTTCTTCAGAAAAATGTCTATTCCAATATATCAGTTCAGGAAATCGCTGATGAGGCTGGTTATTCAAAAGGGGGAGTTTTGCACTACTTCCCAACAAAGGATGATATTTATGTAGATCTTATAAATGATATGTATAAAGAACTTGCCAGAAGCCACAAAAAAATACTGGATAGTGACCTTAATTTTGATGAAATGGCGCCTATTTCATCTCTTCTTGGGGTTGAAAACTTTGTTCTGGATAAGGGGAATATAAGGATAATCATAAATATAGTTTTGTATTCTTTTGAAAATGATACAATGCGGGCAATGCTTAAAGAATTTTTCAGCAATCACAGGATCTTTTATGAAAACATTATAAGAGATAATACTAAAGATGAAAAGGGTCCCTTTGATCTTGATGATGTAACAGCAGCAAGGGTGTTGCAGGCTATAATATTTTTTGTGGGACTGATTGAGGAGTTTGATCCAATTGATCTTGATTATGCCAGGCTTGTGCGTTATTTTACAATGCTTATCAAGACATAAATTAAAACAGCAAAATCACGGTGAAATGGTAAACAGAGAGGAAATCTTTAGCAATCTTAATAAGGGGATGCTTTCTGAGCGGGCTCGTATTTTCAGGATTAATCTTG
>CAYTLM010000121.1:0-6248 GCA_964438485.1 uncultured Leptospirales bacterium
TATTACTTTATATGTACAATTAGGGGGATTTTATGTTTAAACAGGAAGATATGAAGAATAAAATAATAGATTCAGATAAATTTATATCCTTAATAAAGCCTGGGGACAAAATATTTCTTAGCAGCGGGCCGGCAATTCCATCTCTCTCTGCTTCTGTTTTAAGCGAGTCTGATGTTATAACCAATTTTGATTTGGAAATAATTCAGCTTTTTTCAGTAGAACCTTTTTTTAGTGAAGCAAGCTGTGATTCACAAAATTACAGGTTAAAAACTTTTAGAAGCGGGCAGATTCCAGCAAGTGATGTTTGCAGTGGAAGAGAGGATTTTATTCCTGCAAACCTGGTTGAAATACCGTATATTTTTGCCACAAGGGCAGTAGAAATAGACGTGGCAATAATTTCAACATCTCCTCCTGATAAAAGAGGCTTTATGAGTTTGGGCGTATCAATTGATGTGGCGGATATTATTATAAGAAATGCCTCAATTGTCATAGCAGAGGTTAATCCCAATATGCCATTTACTTATGGGGACACATCTATTCATATGAACCAGGTGGATTATGTAATTGAAAGCAATACCCCTCTTTTGGAAAGGGAGCGGAAAACTTTTGACTCACTTAATGAAAGAATAGGCTGGCATGTCAGCAACCTTATTCAGGACGGGTCAACAGTTGTAATGCATGTTGGTAGAATTTTTGATGCAATTGCTCTCAACTTGATGTCAAAGAGGAATCTGGGTATTCTTACTAATGTTATATCAGACTGGGCAATGGATCTGGTGGAGGCTGGCGCAATTTCTTTTAACAGGAAAAGGGAGTTGGGCGGGCAGATCTCAACAAGCTATGCCTATGGCTCAAGAGAGTTATACGAGTATGTGGATCACAACCAGATTTTTGGTTTTTATCCCATTGCTAAACTTGCAAATCCATTGAATATCAGCAGCATACCCAGGCTTATAAGTATTATGAATGTTGAGAAGATAGATATTACAGCAGGCTCTATTATTTTTCACTCAGGTGATGATTTGCTTTCCGGCTTTGAGAGCAAGTTTAACTTTGCTGTGGGCACTGCCTTTTCCGGCAGCGGCAAAGTGATTTTTGTGCTAAGATCAGTAAGTAAAACAGGGGAAAGCAACATTGTTATTTCACATGATCAGGATCATGAAAGATTAAGATCAACCCTGAGCGCTGCCAGGTATGTTGTAACAGAATACGGTATTGCAGTTCTTTTTGGCAAGTCAGTAAGGCAGAGAGCACTTTCCATGATAGAGATAGCTCACCCTGACCACAGGGAAGATCTTTTTAACACAGCCAAGGAGCTGGGCTATTTATATAAGGATCAGATATATAAATCCATTGCAGCGAATTACCCTGTAAAATATGAAACAGTAAAGACATTCAAAGACGGGCTTGAGCTGCGAATAAGGCCAGTTAAGGCCTCAGATGAGGATATGATGAGACGCCTTTTTTATAAGTTCTCCGATGAATCCAGGTATTACAGGTATTTTACCCATGTTCGTATAATGCCGCATAAAAATATGCAGCAGTATTTAAGCGTGGATTATGTAAAGATTTTTTCTATAGTAGCTGTACATCAAATCGGGAATATTGAAAAAATAGTAGCTGAGGCTCGCTATGCTGCCTATCCTGATGGGAAAACCTATGAAATGGCATTTTTGGCTGATGAAGAATATCAGGGCAAGGGCATAGCTACTTTTCTTGCAAATTATCTTATAAAGATTGCAAGGGAGAAGGGGATTGAAACCCTTACTGCTTCTGTATTGAGCCAGAATGCAAAAATGCTTAGAGTTTTTGAAAAGCTTACAATTATACCTGAAAAGAGCTATGATGGGGATACTATTGAGCTCACGTTTAATTTGTCAGAGTAAAGGAGTGCATAGCAGCTGAGAAAAAGAGAATTTCTCTTTCTCTCAGCAAGGCCAATTATGATTCAGGTATCAGGAATCTTTAAATATTTTTTTTAAAAAAGAAATTATCTGGTCAGCCACTTCAGAAGCTTCATCGCCCCGTACTATCCCGTGCCGTTCTGAATTTATTTTTACCAGGGTTTTTTGTTTTGATCCGATTTTCTCAAATATTTCATCAGCACTCTGAGGGTTTACAACAGGGTCATGGGAGCCCTGAATAACAAGAGCAGGAACCTCAATGTATTTAAGCTCCTTTTCAACTATATTCATAAGCTGATCCAGCTCATAAACGCCTTTAATGGGATTTCTGGTGTAATTAATATGGGGATTTTCAGGGTTGTTTGGAACAAACTCTATCTTTTTTTTATCTAATTTAAACTTATCAAGAATATTGTTGAAAAACACAACTGCACCTGAAAGGGATGCTGTTATATTTTGAAGCTTTAGAGGGGCACTTATAGGTATAACTCCCTTGAATTTATCAGGTTTGCGTGCTGCCTGTAAAAGAGCAAGGCCTGCTCCTGTTGAAAATCCTGCTATGACAAATTTTTTTGTGCTGTTTTTAATTGCAACATAGCCTCTGTTTACAGATTCATACCAGTCCTGCCATTGCATTGATGAAAGGTCATCCGGTGATGTGCCATGTCCTCTAAGCCTTACTCCATATACATCGTAGCCAGCCTTGAATATTTTTTCAGCAAGAACCTTTATCTCTTCAGGTGCTGCCATGTATCCGTGTACAAGCAGAACTCCATATCTGTTAAAAACGCTCGTCATAAAAAATGGTGCGCCTATATTTTCAGGTCTGGATTCATCTTTAATAAAATGGGTTTTGTAGTCCTCCTGGAATATTTTTAAATCGAGCCTGGTAAAGGTGTTTTTTATCTGACGCCTTATTAGAAAGGGGGGTTTTATCATTATCCATCTGAGCATGTTCGTAAGTTCTTTTAATGGTTCTATTTCATTGTTAAGAACTTCTACAAAGTTGTCTTTGCGGATATTGTGAAAGCTGTATGTATGGGTAAATTTTGACTGATTTTTTATAATTTTTTCTCCATCAAGTGTGACAATGTCGTTTGCCACAGCCTCTTCCATGAAGCTGTCATATTTTTCATGGAAAACATCTGCCCCGACATTTTCTATTCTTTTCATAAGGGTAGAGTGAAAATTGCTTAAATTAAGTTCCTTTATTCTTTCAATGGCAAGGGAGGCGCGATTTTTGAAATCATAATCGTTTATTGTGGTATGGGGATGTTTTTTTAATATATAGGCGAAAATATGATCGTGGTTGACTGTTGTCATTGCATAAATTGATTCCATGTATTTTTGCATTATGCTTAGGCTTTCTTTTCTTATATCAATTGAATTTATGTAATTTTTCGGTTCAAGCCCTTCATCGTTTTTAAGCAGGATCTTTTTAATTTTTTTCCTGGTTAAATAATCTGCAACACGAATAGGGGTTCCAAAATTTATATCAATGTCAACACCCTGGGCAAGCATGGTGCCTTCAATCTCCAGTTCTTCTGCAATACGGCCTTCTGTTGGCCCGGTAAATTTTTCCACTATTTTTTTTATGATATTGTTTCTTGCTCTTATGGGATAATAGGTAATGTTTACAGGTACAATTGTTGTTGAGCCTTCAATAATAGCAGTAATATCCTCATCCTTTATGCCATACTTATTTTTAATCAGGCTAAGCTCATCATTCTTTTCATTTTCTACAAGATTGCGGATTACCTCTCTGAACATTTCAACGCGCAGGGCAATTTTTGCAGCTCCTGTGTGTGGAGGCCGTCTGATTCCTGTATTGTAAACAAGGAATTTCCCCTTTTCTATGAGCTTTTTATCCTTAATCATCTGCCCTTCCGGAAAAATTACAACAGACATTTTCCCGGTTAAAAGTGCGTTAGCCAGTATTGTGTCCCTGTCCGGATCTTTGGTGGAAACAGCACCGAGTTTTTTTAAAAGAGCACCCAGTTTGCCGGAAAAAAAAGCTGAGCTTGCAAGGGACAGAGCTAGCTGGCCAGTGTACTTGTTAAGAATATATGGGAAAAATGCGGTTTCAATTCGTGTAAAATGGTTTGCAACATATAGAACATTTTTTTTGGGAACATTCTCAATATTATGAACCCTTATGGCAGCTTCTGAGGTTTTAACAGCTCTATCAATTGTAAGCTTTGCAGTTTGAAGGATTAATTTTGACAGGGGCATTTTTGAGTCCTCCTGAGACTAGTATTTTTTATTGATATAATCAAAAATTATTTTCTTATGATCAAATGCCATTTTTTCAGGAATGGCATTAATAGGAAATATCTTTGCTTCTTTAGCATCATCACATCCAATAGGCTCTCCCTCTGCGCTTGCAATAAACACTGTAGTGATTGTATGTCCCCTGGGGTCTCTTGAAGGGTCTGAATAGGTGTGGAACTGGCGTAACAATTTTATGTCAAGGGATGTTTCTTCTTTTGCTTCGCGAATTGCTGCGTTTTCGAGGCTTTCTCCATAATCCACAAAGCCTCCTGGAATGGCCCATCCATAGGGCGGGTTTTTTCTTGAAATAAGAACAATCCCTTTTCCCGTAGTGTTGTTTATTTCAATTATTATGTCAACAGTTGGCACCGGATTTTTGAATTGAGTTGAGGTCATTATTTTATTCCTTATTGGATTAGTATTTTTTTCAGCAATAATTTTTAGAGACATTTTGTAATGCAATAATTATGCTTTTTTTGAATCAAAAAGCAAGCAAAATAGTTTTTATAAATTTTTAAATATAGAAAGTCTGGGTATGGGCAAAACAGTTTGACGTATTGGTTTTGATATATTAAAAGCGACATGGAATTGTATGATTGTACTGAAATTTTATAAATAAACAAAGAGGTGTTTTTATGCATGTATTTGAAATGTTAAGTTTAAAGGGTAAAACAGCTATAGTTACAGGCGGAGGCAGAGGTATTGGCGAATTTATTGCAACCGGTCTTGCTGAAGCTGGAGCCAATCTTGTAATAGCTTCAAGAAAGGTGGAAAACTGCAAAGAGGTGGCTGAAAAACTTTCACAGAAGCATGGAATAAAGGCTATTGGTGTTAAATGTGATCTTGGGGTTAAGGAAGATATTGAAGCCATGGTTGACGAGGCAGTTAAAGAGTTTGGCAGGATCGATATACTGGTGAACAATGCAGGTGTTACCTGGGGTGCACCTACTCTTGAGTTTCCTCTGGATGGATGGGATAAGGTTTTTAATGTTAATGTTCGTGGAGTTTGGATTCTTACACAAAAGGTTGCAAATCTCATGAAAGAGAATGGTGGAGGAAAGATAATAAATATTTCCTCAATTTTCGGTTCCAGGGGTTCTCTTGAATTTGCCCATCCTGCTGTTCCCTATAACTCTTCAAAAGCAGCAATTGAGATACTTACAAAAAACCTGGCTATAAAGCTGGCAGATCATAATATAGGTGTAAACTGTATTGCTCCTGGATTTTTTAAAACAGATATGATGGGTTATGTTTTTAAGCCTGGAATGGAAAAGATGCTTGAAGCAATGCTTTCAGTTATACCTGTAGGCAAAGCAGGAGAGGAGAATGAAATAAAGGGCCTTGCTGTGTTCCTTGCTTCAAAAGCCTCTGATTATATAACAGGTGCTATTATACCCCTTGATGGAGGCATGGCAGCAAAATAACAGCCTGGTTTTTTAAAACTAATATAGTATTTTATTCAGATTAGCCTGGTACTTTACCAGGTTAATTTTTTTGTTTTATTTTAAATAATTTCATTTCCTATGTACAGAGTATTATGTCTCCAGGTGTTCATTCCAGGGAGTATATCTAATAAAAAATTTATGAGTAAAACAGGCTGGGCATATACTAAAATTTGAGTTTTCCACAAAGTTATCCACACTATCCACAAGAAAATATAAATTGTACATTAATTTCCGAAATTAATGTCCCGTATAACAGTTAAATATTTAATAATCTTCTTAAACTGATAATTTATATGAGACATAAATCCTGAAGCCCTGAATTATTCAAGGTTTCATTTCTTTGATTCAGGTTAAAACAGTGTATTTTAGATTTTTTTTCTTATGTCTTGGCTTTGGCGTTAAGTGGTGCAAAATTTTGCATTTGTTAAGTTTTATGGAGATGTGGATAACATTGTTTTTACTTGACTTTTGTCTTTTTAAGGGAGAATTTTGTTAATATAACTTTTAAAAACTATTTAAGGAGCCGCAATCATGGAAAATCCTGTTCTTTTTGAAGTTAATAATGGCATTGCTCTTATTACCCTTAACAGGCCTGAAAGAAGAAATTCTATAAACAGGGATTTGCTTG
>CAYTLM010000122.1:0-6182 GCA_964438485.1 uncultured Leptospirales bacterium
TCCTTCAACTTGTTTAAAGCTGAAGTAACACTGGGCATTTTTATTTTCAAAACTGCTGCTATATCTTTTACCCGCACCACCTTGTTTGTGTCAGAAAGCATACCAATAGCCTCTATGTAATCCTCCATATGAGGAGACAGAGACGTGCTCTCATAAAGAGAATCAATGTCTATTGAATATATATCAATCACTACTTTACACCCCTTGCATATTATTATAAAAAAACCTATTTCTCAAGTCGAAAATAAAGTCTTTCAAGATTATCAAGATCTTTTTTTACAACTGGAAGCAGGGGAGAATCCTTAAAAAACTTTTCACCTGAATCTGCCTTATTTAAAAAATTTTTATAAATTTTTCTGGCAGACTCATGATCCTTTAATAAAGCATCTACCTGGTATATTTTAGCCATAAGATAATAGGCATCATCAACAGTATCCCTGTTGCTGTAATGCTTTATTAGCGTTATTGCAGATTCAAGAGCCTGATACCCCTTGTTTAAACGAAGGTATATTTTCCCAACAATAAGAAGCGATTTGTCAGAATACTCATTTTCAGGATAAGCATTAGATAGTTTCTTAAAAGTCTCAATAGCCCTGTTTAAATCTCCTTTATTATGCAAAGCCTCCCCTGTGTAAAAAAGAGAAGCAGGATATTCTCCTGAATTGTCACTTACAGCTGAAAAAAGATTAATTGCTTCATCATAATTATTTTTATTAAGATAAATTCTGCCAGCCCATATTCTTGCATTATCCAGAAAAACACTTGCAGGATAATTAATTAAAAGCTCATTAAAGGCAGAAAAGGAGCTGTCCATCATACCGCTATTATAAAGCTCTATACCATTTTTAAGAAGCAGTGCATCCTCCCCTGCCATAACCGGACTTTTCCCCTCTTCAATCTTTTTCCTGGCAGGAATTTCCTCTTCCTCTGCCGGTTGAACAATCTTTATCTCTCCAGCGTCCTCTGTTCTGGTTCTGTTATCATTCTCCTCAGCCAGGATAGTATTAATCATTTCCTCTGTTTTTTTATAATCCCTGGCAAATAGGGAACACTCTGCACAAAACAGAATAATCAGGATATTTATAAATAATATAGATCTCATCTTTCAATAATCCCTGGCTTTTCCACAATTACTCCAGGTTTTAAATTACTCTCCTGAGACAAGGGCTTAACCCTATTGCTGGAAGTTGATAAATCCTCTGTTTTATCAGCCTGATTAATAATAATACTGCTTTCATCCCTTATATCCCTTCTTTCAAGAGGCTTTACTTCACCTGTTTCAGGAGTTGAATTATCTACATTTTCAGGCTCATAGGGTTTTTCATTTCTAATAGTACCGGGACGAGTATCAAAACCAGGAAGCATGGATTCAGGCTCAATTATATTCCTTTCCACATCAGGCACATCATCTGCAAGTACTGGAAATTCATAACGCGTAAGGTTGTTTATTCCAGATTCCTTCAAAATTTCGGATTCCAGCATTCCTGAAAAGTCGCCCCCCCTCTCTCTGCTTAATTTTATTTTAAAGGAATCACTAACCAGCTCTGTAATCGGAGGACTTTTAATTTTCGCAGAATCAACACCCATATTATAGCCAACAGCAATTGATATGATAACCAGAATAAACATTATGAAGAAAAACCCTCTCCTCACTGTTTCCACGGTCTGGAGGCTTAGAGAGTCGAGCCATCTGTTTATTACTATGATTAAAGAAGTTATTATTTTAAATAACGAATTCATTCAACATACCTGTCTAAAATAAATACTACTCTGCACTTTCTTAAATAATCAAGGTTTTTTTTATCACTAAATACCCTTTTGATATCATCATCAGAAATAACAGGAGAACCATTAAGACTTTTAAGGGCAACGCAAAAATACGGTCTCTTTCCTGCTTTTTTATGTCTTATCCCGTCTTTTTCATTGTAGACATATGCAACAGCATTATGCTTCACAGCCTCATCAGCTGAAATAAAATCTTTACTGTAAACCTCAAGACCATTTTCATTATAAATTACAGGAAGCAGCATTGGCTTTATATTAAGGCCTCTGGCATCAATTACAAGGGAAGTATAGAGTGTAGATATATTCATGTCGTTGCGAAGAGGAAATTCCCTTTGAGGAAACTCATAATTTATTACCCTTAACAAATCCCCTGTTTTAATTTCCAGATTAATTCCCCTTGTGAGATAATCCAAATACACCTCTTTGTATTTCACTTTAGAATCAAGAAATACTGAAAAACGCTGCCTCACTATTTCATCATTACCAATAAGTTCATGCAGAGTTGTCTCATTATCAATTCGCATTTTCTTTAAAATATTCACTGCTGAAATAAAAGCCGCATCCTTTGCTCTTCCAAATGCCCTGGTGCCAGCTTCTGCAATTGATATAACACTACCTGTTTCAATATCCAGGGGATTCCCATTATTATCAGTAATAATAGAACTTTGTTCTGATACTATAATTTTCCCGGCAACCCAGTCAGATAAAGCAGGTTCACCATGGATCGGTGAAACAAGAGTTATAATAATGAATATTTTACCTGTTTTTTTAATTATACTATTCATTCTATAAAGGTTATTCCATAAATAAAATATTTTTTGCAACACACAAATCCCTGTTTATATTATCGGTAAAACCAGCATTTAAAGTTAAATCCTGGCAGAACTTCCATATCCGGAACTTAATATATACTCGCGCAGCTTCAAGGCGGAAAGTCTTATTTCTTCAAGGTACATTTTTTCTGCTTCATTTTCATCAATATTTCGCCTGGCTAAATAAATATTTATTTTACGAAAAAATGGTCTAAACAAAGGATAGAGGTTTTCAGATTCAATCATCTTAATAATATTATCCTTATTATCATCTATGGCAGAAGACTCAAAAATAGATATGATTTTTTCTATTTCCACAAACCTTTCCATCAATACTTTTTCCAGGGATTTTGAAAAAATCCCCTTTCCTGCTTTAAATATCTCATTTATAATAAAATCCGGGCTTTTTACAGGGCTTTTCTCAGGAAGAGCATTTTTTAGCTTTGCCTCAACTGTATTTTTTATTACAGCTCCCCCCTCTGTTGAATTTATAACCTTTACAGAAACCCTTGATGCAGAATCCTCAAACCAGGATTTATAAAGATCAAAGACAAAATCAGTTATTACAGGCTTGCCAGAGCCATAACCTGGAACATATTTTATTTTACGCTTGCGTATAACACCCTGATTTATGCATTCGAGATTTTTGAGCCTGTTAATTCCCGGAAGCCAGTCATCATTATGATATGTCCCGGTACAATGAATCTCCCTTCCTGTATATGCCAAATCCTGGCCAACCAGGATTATGGAGCTACAGCCAAAATTCAGGAGCATATCAAAAACAGTTGTTGCTACTGAACCACCAGACTGAATATCCCCAAAAGAACCTGTATAGTTTTCTACCCAATCCATAAGAGGGGTTGTTTCTCTGCACATAGCCCCACTGGAATCTGTATAATATTTTGCAGTAGTACTTATAACCCTTGGTCCTTTATAAAAATCCAAAATAGAAGGACAGCTGACTACATCAGCTACAAGAACTGTTTCGCCCTCTTCTGCTCCCAAAAAATGTTTAAGGCTGTATTTCTGAGCATCCAGGGTGACTACAAAATGCGGTCTTATATTATGCTGCAAAAGCACCTTAAAAGCTGTGTCAACAGCAACTATCAAAGCCCTGTTGCGTAGTGCTGCAAGTTCATATATGTTGTTTTTAAGAGAAGGGCCTGCAGAAACTATAATTCCAGGATAGCCTCTAAAAGCACCAAAAAATTCTCCAATCCCTTCTGCAGATGAAAGATGCTTAATGTTTTTAAAGATATTTCCTATCCATTTTTCTTCAAATTCAAATCGGGTAAGAAGATCGCTCACTCTTGAAGAAACATACCTGGTTATATTTTTTATCATTTCATCATAGAACGAAGGATCTATCTGATATGAAGGCTTGTGAATATAGCTGGCAATGCCCTGAAACAGGGCTAAATCAATTCTTTCAAAATAGCTTTCAATTCCATCAGGTGAAGTTATAACAAGGGTTTTTTTGAATATTTCAGGATTATTTTTTTTGCAGATTTTTACAACTTCAGGATCTTTTTCCAGTACAAGGATTTTACAATCCCTGTATTTCTCAGCAAGACAATTAACATGATATCCAAGTGCAAGGCCTGAAACAAGAATAACAGAGGCCCTTCCAATTGTAAATCCTGAAACATTTCTTTCTGCTTCTTTAAGGGGGTCATAGGCGGAATGAAGTCTTATGTCCCTTTGTGTTGCGGATTCTCTATATATAAGCGTTTTAAATCCACTTCTGGTCTCTTCCACAAGATAATTTTTCATTTCTTATCCTGCAACAGATATGTGTTTTAAATAGCTTTCTTGTAGCTTTTCATGAAATTCTTTTACATTTTCTATAGTTAAAAGACCTGCCCATTTAAGCACTTCTGATTCAATATAATAATAGCTATATTTTCTTGTTTCCACTCCGCAAAGCAAATTTGCAAGATATGTCACATAGGTTAAATCCCTGTAATCTTTTTCACTATTCATGGGCGAATGGTGATTTTTTATAGCTGCAAATAAATTTTCAGGGAAATTCCATTTTTCAGCAATAAGTCCGCCTATTTCAGCATGACTTATTCCAATAGAAATCTCTTCAAGAATCGAAGAAGATCGCAGCTGTTTATTTTTTGTAATTTCAGATATTGTGTTCACAATTGAACTATCCATTGAGAGCAGGATAATTTTCCCTATATCATGAAGCAGACCTGAAATAAACGCAGACTCTGCAACAACAGCTAAATTCTTTTTCCTGGCTATAAGCCTGGCATAAAAGGCAACCCTGGCAGAATGCTCCCATATTGATTCAAACTTTTTGTATCTGTCACTTAAAATTTTTCTTGAAGCACTTGCAGTTAAAATAAGATTAAGGTTTGAAAAACCAATTATTTTTACAGCTTCCTTAATAGTAGTAATTCTTTTCCCTGTAATAAATCCTGCAGAATTGGAAAGTTTAAGCACATCTGCTGTTAAGGATGGATCTTTTGCAATATTTTCTGCTATCTCCTCAAGAGTAGTATCAGTTGAACTGCACATGCGCTGAAGTGTAACAATATTTTCAGGAAAGGTGGGAAGAGAGCTTATATCTTCAAGCACCCTTTCTTTAACCTCAGTAACAATCCTCTCCTCTTTAATTTCTTTGGGTATCCTTATGGAAACTGCTACACCTTTTTTATCCGAGTTAAATGAAAAGTTAGAAGTACCTATACCTGAATTCTTCAAAAGAAATATCATAAGAACAAGGCCTAAACCAGCACCTTCAGTGGAATCGTAAACTTCATCATATGCATCAGCAAGGGATTCATATTCCTCGGCTTTTTTTATTCGCAGATTAATTCTTTTAAATTCCTCTTCAATTATTGATACATTGTTATAAACAGCAATTTCAAGTAAATCATCCTTTAGTGAAAAAGTTACTTTTATAGAATAGGAACTTTCATAAATTATCTGAGAAACCGCATCAAGATTATATAAAAACTCCTCTTTAAATGAATCCATTCCATTTTTATAGGCTATGGAATCATGTATATCAATTCCTTTACCAAGAAAATACATTCGCTTTAAATTTGCTTTAAAAGCATTATAAATTATTTCTCTTACAATGGTTATAACTGTTTCCAAAAGGAAGACATTGCCCATTCTGGAAAGAACCTTGAGCAGTATTGCATTTATAACAACCAGGGAACTTTCATCAATAAACTTAAAGGAAAAATTTACTACCTCCCCTTTAAGTATCTTTTCAGGATAGTTTTTATCATCAATTAGTATCATTTCAAATTTCTTTTCTTATTGTTATATTTTTAATAAATAGCAACTATTTCGCTCATTTACTTTATCGGAAAATGTAATGATAACATTAAAGCATCCTATAAGTCCACACTATTTTAATAGCTTTTTTTAATTAAAAGTTTAATATTTTCAGAATCAGAAATATGATAAATATCCTCCATTCCTCCTTTTACAGCTATATCCTCATTGATAATGATTTTATTCACTATAAAGTTACCAAGAATCTGTTTACAAAATATTACATTTGCAAATGAATATTGCTCCATCTCAATTATAGAAGGTGTAATATTATACTTGAGAAAA
>CAYTLM010000123.1:0-6158 GCA_964438485.1 uncultured Leptospirales bacterium
TGATGAGGGGGCATTTTAAAAGCGGTATAAATGCCTATGCCTATCTTCTTTTTATTCTTATTTATTTCCCATGCTTTGCTACAGTAGGGGTTGTTAACAGGGAAGCAGGTCCTTTTGTTGCAGTAGCACAGGTGCTGTATACAACTATACTGGCATGGATTGTTTCTGTGTTGTTTTATCAAATTGTAGCTGCCCATGATGTTTTATGGATATCTGTGGCAACTCTTATGCTTGCTGCTATTATGGCGCTTTTTAAAATAGTGGGGGTTTTCTTTTATCCTGATAAAGAGAGTAAGATGTGATTCAAAGTATTGATTCTCTTTTTTACTTGATTAATTTAAGGTATTAATTATTGATTATTAACAGATAAATTCTGCGATTATGCAATGAATTGCTGTCTTCATCTGATTTATTGCTGAAACTTCAGATAAACGGATATAATTAATGATTAATTTAAATTGTACTGCTGGTCTTAATAATAAAATAGGAAATCTTGTTCTTCTTGGTCTTAGCCATAAAACAGCTCCTGTTGAAACAAGGGAGCTGTTTTCTCTTCCAGAGTCTCAGCTTTCGGCTTTTTATGAAAGACTCATAGAGGCTGGAGTGAGCGAGGCTGTGTATGTTTCTACCTGCAACAGGGTTGAAATTTACATGACAGCTGAGGACTCTGAATCTGCTGTTGAAACTATTAAAAAGCTTATGGCGTATTATACAAGGCTTCCTCATGATGATTTTATGTCATCAGTCTATACTAATTATGGAACAGATGTGGTGAAGCATCTTCTTAATGTTACCTCTTCCCTTGATTCCATGGTTGTTGGCGAAAATGAAATAACAGGGCAGATCAAAGACTGCTTTAGCAAAGCTGTTAATGCAGGTGTTACAGGATCTGTTTTAAACCGGCTTTTTCACAGGGCATTTAAAACTGCAAAAAGGGTAAAAACTGAAACCGGTATTTCAAAAAATCCTCTATCAATAGCGTCTATTGCTGTTGATCGCGCAAAAGCAATTTTTCAGGATCTTTCAGAAAAATCAGTGCTGCTTATTGGTGCAGGGGAAATGGGAGAGCTTATTCTTAAATATCTGGTTAAGGACAATCTCAATAAAATTGTTGTAGCAAACAGAACTGTTGAAAATGCGCGCAGGGTTTGTCTTGATATGAATTTTGAAGCTGACATTATACCCCTTGCAAAGCTTGACACAGCCCTTGCTGAAGTTGATATTGTAATCTCATCTGTGACTGCCCCTCACCATGTAATAACCAAAAGAGATATGGAAATTATAATGATGGAGCGTACAGATAAGCCTCTTTTTATTATTGATATAGCAGTGCCTCGTAATGTGGAACCCTCTGTTGGTTTGCTTGAAAATGTTTATCTTTATAATATTGATCATTTAAAAGAAATTGCTGATTTGAATAAAAAAAGCAGATACGATGAAGTAAAAAAAGCGGAAGCTATAATTGAAGAGGATGCTGCTCAATTTTTATGCTGGTATGATGAATTAAGTGTTACTCCGTCAATTACAGCTTTGAAAAACAAGTTTGATGAGATCCGCAAAATGGAGCTTTACAGATTCAGGAATAAAAAATTGAAACATTTATCAGAAGAAGACTTCAAAATTGTTCAGGAGCTTACATGTCAGATAATGAAAAAGACTCTTCATAATCCTATAATGAATCTTAAAAAAGAAGCTACAAACTGTGATGACGGACATGGACAAAACTCAGTTCTGAACAGTGCTAAATTTTTGGAGGATATTTTTACTAAATGCTGAAAAACAATATACCCAGGCTTATATTCTGGGAGCTTACAAAAAGATGCAATCTAAACTGCCTTCATTGCAGGGCAGAGGCTGATGATATAGATTATTCAGGTGAACTCAACTTTGATTCTATATGCCGTGTAATTGATGATATTGTATCTGAGTATTCTCCCATACTTATTCTTACTGGCGGTGAACCCCTTTACCGCAAAGATATTTTTGACATAGCTGCCTATGCTACAGGCAAGGGTTTGCGTGTTGCACTTGCAAGCAATGGAACCCTTATTGATGATGAGATTTCAAAAAAAATAAAGGATTCCGGGATTTCAAGGGTTGCCATTTCTATTGATGGTAAAAGTTCGGATTTTCATGACAGCTTCAGGGGCGTTAAAGGGGCTTTTGACAGTGCAATCAATGGGGTGCGTTCTCTTGTAAAGGCCGGGGTGGAGTTTCAGATCAATACATCTGTTACAAAAAAGAATGTTGATATGATTGATGATATTCTGGATCTTTCCATTAAAGAGGGGGCTGCTGCTCTACATATGTTTATGCTTGTTCCTGTTGGATGCGGCATAGAGCTTGCTGAAAGTGACATGATCTCTGCTGAAAAATACGAAGAGGTTCTTGGACATTTTTATGATAAATCAAAAACTTCACCTCTTGAATTTAAGGCTACTTGCGCTCCTCATTATTACAGGATTATAAGGCAGAGGGCAAAGGCAGAGGGAAGAAAGCTCACATTTGAAACTGATGGCATGTCTGCAGTTACAAGGGGTTGTCTTGCAGGTACAGGTGTTTGTTTTATTTCACACAGGGGTGATGTTCAGCCCTGTGGTTATCTCCCATTATCTGCCGGTAATGTAATGGAGCAGAAGTTTCCGGAAATCTGGAAAACTTCAGAGCTTTTCAAATCCCTCAGGGATTTCAATGCACTTAAAGGGATATGTGGGGATTGTGAATACAAAGCTGTTTGTGGAGGATGCAGAGCAAGGGCATATTACGCAACAGGCGATTATCTGGCGGAGGAGCCTTACTGCCTTCATACCCCTGTTAAAAGGGGTTAGTATAATGAAATTTAGCAAAGAGGAATCAGCAATACTGGAGCTTCTCCAGCAGGGTCTTCCCCCTGTTGCTGAGCCTTATAAATATATTGCTGACAAGGCAGGCCTTGAAGAGGCCAGGGTGCTGTTAATAATAGGGGATCTTAAGGAAAGAAAATTAATCAGAAACATTGCCGGAATTTTTGAAGGTAAATCCCTGGGCTATAAATTAAGCCTGGTTGCCTTTAAGGTAAAGGAAGAAAATATTGAGCAGGCAGCCAGGGTAATTAATTCCCATCCAGGAGTAAGCCATAATTATCTTAGAAAACATGAATTCAATGTCTGGTTTACACTTGCAGAGGAGAGCAAAGAGGCTTTTGAAAAATCCCTTGCTGCTATTTTTAAAAAGTCAGGTGCAGATGATTTTCTGGTATTTGAAAATGAAAAGCTTTTTAAAATAGGTGTAATGCTCGATCTTGAAAAATCCCCGGATAAAAGGGAACCTCTTATCCCATCTTCAAAAAAAACATCCCATGAGAATAATTTTATAATCTCCAGTGATATGAAGAAAAGCATCTTTATTCTTCAACAGGATTTGCCTGTTAAAAATAATCCTTTTGCCGGACTAATTGAGAAAAATAATATAGATATAGATGTTGCTGATTTAATAGAGAATTTTAAAACTCTCATTGATACAGGTGTAATAAGAAGATACGCTGCTGTTCTTCGTCACAGAAATGTTGGTTATACTTCAAATGCCATGACTGCATGGAAAATCAATGATAATTTTGATCCTGAAATTTTTATTAAAAACAGGGCAATAACTCATCTTTATTTAAGAACAATACATCCTGGTAAATGGGAATATCCTCTTTTTGTCATGATACACGCACGTTCAGAAGATGAACTTGCGGGGATTGTAAATGAGCTTTCAGAGGAAAGCGGTATGGATGAATATCTGGTTCTTGATTCTTTGAGGGAGTTTAAAAAATCCAGGGTACAGTATTTTTCAAAAGAATTTATAAATTGGAAGAGGGAAAACTATGATTGATATAGGCAAGCTTTATTGTGGCGGTACTTCAACAGGGGATGGTCTGAGATATGGAACTAAATCCGGGCCTGACTGTCATGGAAATGTACCGCATAAAGTTGTTACATCTGCAAAGGATAGACGTCCAATTGTGGTATGGAATATTACCAGGACCTGCAATTTAAGGTGTGTGCATTGCTATTCAGATTCAGATAATAAGATATATGACAATGAGCTTACAACAGAAGAAGGGCTTAAGCTCATTGACGGGCTTGCAGATTTTGGCATACCCTCTCTTCTTTTTTCCGGAGGCGAGCCCTTTATGAGAAAGGATATTTTTACCCTTCTTGAGCATGCTGCTAAAAAAGGGATAAGGCCTGTAATCTCAACTAATGGAACCCTTATTGACAGGGAAACTGCACAAAGGGTTAAGGATTCCGGTGTTGTTTATGTTGGTATTAGCCTGGATGGAATGGAGGATATAAACGATACCTTCCGCGGTGTTCAGGGGGCTTTTACAAGAACAATGAAGGGCTTTGATAACTGCAGGGCAGTGGAGCAGCGTGTGGGCCTTCGTCTTACCCTTACAAGAAGAAATTACATGGATTTGCATAGAATTTATGATTTTATAGAAAAGGAAAAAATTAACAGAGCCTGTTTTTATCATCTTGTATATTCCGGAAGGGGTACGTCCATGTATGGTGATGATTTGTCCCACAAGGAATCAAGGGATGCAATGGATATTATTCTGGAAAGAACTGCTGATTATTTTTCCAGGGGTCTTGATATAAATATACTCACTGTTGATAATCACGCTGACGGGGTTTATCTTTATCTTAAAATGAAGGAAAAGAACCTTCCAGGTGCTGATGAGGTTTATAATATGCTCAAGTGGAATGGCGGTGCTGCAAATTCCACAGGTATTGGTATAGGGAATATTGATTTTCATGGCAATGTTCATCCTGACCAGTTTTGGCAGGACTATACATTTGGAAATATAAGAGAAAGAAGTTTTGGCGATATATGGATGGATGAATCTGATCCTCTTATGAAGGGCCTTAAAAACAAGGCTGAATTTATAAAGGGCAGATGCTCTGTCTGCGCTTATAAGGATTTATGCACAGGCTCCATGCGTGTAAGGGGATACAGGGCTTACAACGATTTTTGGGCGCCAGACCCACAGTGCTATATGACTGATGAAGAGATAGGACTTGATGCAGATAAAAAAGCAATGCTTAAAGAAAAGGGAGAGGAGTTCCCGGTGCCTGAGGAACTTATCAGATAATGAAGCTTTACCCTGTAATGATGAATCTGGAAAACAGGCTCACCCTTGTAATAGGCGGAGGCAATGTTGCAGCAAGGAAAATGGCTGATCTGTTTGAAGCTGGTGCTTTTATAAGGGTTGTGTCTCCTGATTTTGTTCCTGAAATAATAAAAATGAAGGAGCTTAATCCGACCCGATTTGAGCTGGTTAAAAGAAAATACGTTAAGGGTGATTTGCAGGGAGCAGTGCTTGTTTTTTGTGCAACTGATGTTAGAGAAGTCAATGAAGCTGTTTATGCAGAAGCAAGGGAGCTTGGCATACTTGTAAATGCTGTAGATGATCCTCCTAACTGCAGTTTTTATGTTCCATCATTTGTAAGAAGGGGTGACCTTGTTTTTGCCCTTTCAACAAGTGGTGCATCACCTGCAATGGCAGCAAAATTAAGGCGCATGCTTGAAGATATGCTTCCTGGTGAAGTTGAGGAAATGCTCCAGGCGTTAAGGCGGGGAAGGGAAATTCTTAAAACTGATAATTCATTTAAACACATTGATTCAGCTAACAGAGGAGAGTTGCTTAAAAAAATTGTAAATGATGAAAAACTTTTAGCAAGATTAATATTGTGTAAAAATGACAGTGAAATAATTTCTTTTTTTAAAGAAAACAGCATTTAATTTCTATAATAGGCTGTTTAAATAATCTGTAATGATATGTGCAAGTTTTTTATGTTTTGCAGCATCAAGGTGCGCTCCATCTATAGCGCTGGTTTTTATTGTGCTGGAAATATCAATAAAATGATAATCTTTTTTTAAAGAAAGCTGACTCAGCATTTCAGAAAATGCCTGCATGTTGTTAATTGTTAATTCATAAAAGGGAGCCTCTTCAGGAGAGAGGCTTATTTTAGGCAATCCTATAAGGATAATCTTTGGTAGGGGGAATTTTGGCGAAGAATGGGCATTTTTTATTGTTTCAGCTATTTCTTCAACAGCACCGGTTATTTTCCACAATGGTTCTTCAGGAACTCCAAAGAGATCGTTTAATCCCAGGAAGATCAAAGCAATAT
>CAYTLM010000124.1:0-6141 GCA_964438485.1 uncultured Leptospirales bacterium
CTTATACTTAATCACTTATCCCTATCTCAATCTGATGATCCGGATAAACTATCGAACACTCTTTCCCATCAAACCTGATTTCAGAATTATCAGAAAACAATTCGATTTCTTTAGAATTAAATTTAACATCCAAAAGAGGGATACCAGCAGCAACAATAAAACCAGTCAAAATATCAAACTGTTCAGATAACGGTTTTTCATGAGAGATGTTGCGGGCAGTATAATTATACTCAAATATAAAATCCTTAAGCGAGTCCACGGTTAACGCTTCAGTCAATTTATTCAACATCATCGATAATTTAATATAATAGAGAGCATAAATTTTCCTATAAGCTCTTTCCTTCATAATCCCTTCAGACGTTCGGAAATAATTTAATGCGAAAGGTAGCGTTTCTTTATCTTTTAGATGATAAGCAAATAATCCTTTAACAAAATCAGCCATCCCCTGCTGCTGATTTTTTTTATCGATAATAAGATTAAATGAACTGCTTAATAATGATGCCGCCGACTTTTGGGAGCGTTTCATGAATAATTGTATTATACTATCCATTTTTTTTATTTCACGCACATCCGCTTTATCCAGCCTGGATATGATGTCATCAACAGGAACACCAATCTCGTTTAAATATGCTGTATATTTTAAAAATCCATCAGATGTCATTGAATCCAGTTTAATAACTTTATCTTTGAAATCAAGAAATCCTTCAGACTTCAAGTTTATAATTAATTTTTCCCATACAAGTCTTTTAATCGAAATCCGGTTAATGCCTGCATACAAATCCATAATAATATTATCATTATAAGAATTCATTAAGTTATATAAATCAATATTTTCCCGTCCATAACCGGAAATAATATTATCATATAAAGTTAATAATAATCTTTTATTAATCTGATCTAAGAAAACAGTATTATCTGATAATTTTTCTGTAATAGCCTGCATAATGAAAATTTTTAAATGCTCATCACTGCCGGCAATTTCAGCAATAAATTCCGGTTCTCCTAATCTGCTTAATATTTTATTATTGTTATTTAATAATGTCATCTTAATTTACCTTTCGCTCTTAACCCTTTTTATCCCTTTTTCTCTGAGAACATCATCTATTTTTAAGATTACGCCATTCACTCTTCTTTCAACATCAATAATCTTCTTAGCAATCATATCTTCAAAATCTTTATCTTTGAGGTGAGGTTCCCTTGGCAGAATTTTTTTAAGCATTTGAACATTAGGATTTTTATGATAATTAGGCTGATAGTAAATAAAATAAAAAATAAACATCTCAAAGACATTAAAACTGTTCGTTAATCTATTTATTTCGTCTTCAATAATAAAAAAAGATTTTCTGATAGCACTTTTACTTTCAGAAGAACTTTCAAGCAGTTCTGTTGAGAAATCAGCATCTCCTTTCTTTTCAGATATTTCATATGAATAATTCACAGAACTATCCTTCTCATAAATCAGATTAACTTCTACAATCGAGGTATAATGCTTTACTCTATTGGATAACTGACTGGCCATATTGACAGTTTCAAGAATATCTTTTTCAGTTTTATCCGGGTACATCATCCGAATCTTAGAAAGTGGTTGTTTCTTAAGGAGAATTTTATCATAAACATCTTTTAAAAAAAAGTTCCCTTTAATAAATTCTTTATTAATCATTTTCGGAAGAGGTTTTTCTTTATAACAACCTTCTTTTCTTTTAAAATCGATAATTAGATTATGAACAGCTACATGATAATAAGAATTAAACTTTTTTATTTTCCCACCTTTAGCCAGTTTTCTTACAATTCTTTGAATAAATTTATCTGCTATATAATTTTCCATTTTCTCCGGATCATAGCATCCTTCATCCAGAACCTTGTAGTAGGCATATATTTGAAATTCATTAAAATATGGGCTACATGCAAAACATTCCCTAATCTCCTCTTCTGTCAGTTTGTAAATACCTTTATACCAGGTATCATCATCCACCAATTCCTTTATATCCGGTCGGGATTTTTTCTTATTTTTTATTTCTAAATTAAGAGCTTTAATGTTTTCATTATCCTGCATATTCTTACTCATATAATTTTTTAAATTCACTTTTTCTCAAAACTAAAATCTCTGAATAACCTCAACATGCACTTTACGTTCTTTATTATCTGGATTTAAAATTTCTTTACAATTTATTGGAAGTTCGATAGCTCCACCTTTTGACCTTATAAACCCTTTGTGGTGTACTTCTCCACCCAAATCTTTTTTTTCATTTAGCTGAACCTCAAGGAATCCCGACTTAATATATGTTTTAGGATAGCCCTTCTTTATCGTTTCAGAAAAAGGGATATATTCATGATCTTCATCAAAAACCGGTCGGGAACCTTCTATTGCATTAAAGCTCTTCAAGCCGTTGTTCAATGGATTGACTATATCAAAATAATGCTCTTGTTGATTATCGTTTGTTACTGTATTACCTGTATCTAAAGCACTCTTTTTCAGTAAAGGATTGCATGATAATAGCATTAAAGCTGTTGCAGCCAATGTAAAAAGAGAAATTGTTTTAACAATATCGTTTATTCCTTTTTCAGTTAAACCATTTAAAAAATTAAAACTGAAATCATTATAAATATCATCATAATCTTTCAATTCCATCAAAGCCTGGATATGATATACTTTTATAAAATCACCAAATTCCGGCAAAACAATAGCCGCACTACGATAATAAACAAGATTTTTTTTCAATGTATTTCCATCAATATGGCCACGGCGAAAATTTTCTAGACTCAAAAAACCTTTATTAAATTGCTGGATCCCTGTTGTCAATTGTGAATTCTCAGATATATCATTCTTACATAGAAAATCAGAAAAATTAATCTCAGAAGAGATGCTGCTTAAATTTTGTTCAAACTCATTAAACTCTTTCACCTCCATCATCTGAGAAATAAGATCGAATGTATCCAGTTTTCTATGCTCAATAGCTTCAGAAAGATTTTGTAAAAAATTTTTAATTTCCATATCCCCTCTTCGTCATTAATTATGATTTTAGCAGCTCATCAATTATTGATGAATACTTTTTATTATTTTCTGATTTTATTTTTAAAAGTATCTTTCTTGCTTCACTTTCATTCCCCGTATCCCATAAAACAAGGGCCAGATTATATCTCGCTGTTAAATCATCGGGATGCTTTTTCAGATATTCTTTATAATATTCATTTGCCTTATGAAATAAACCTGCTTTTTGTGCAACGAGGCCTAACATATTATAATCTTTTTCTTTATTTTCAAAGTAAATATTCAATTGATAAAGCGCATCTATATATTTTCCCTGATCATAATAAACAGTTGCGAGAACCATTCTGCTATCTTTAAAATTACGGTTTAATTCATTAATTCTTTCTATAGACCTTATTGATTTATCCAGATTTTTCAGACAATAATAATTTTTTGCCTGAAGCAATAAAGCACTGCAGTCATCTATATTAAATAAAAGACACTGGTTAATATCATCATTACTGGATTCATATTGTCTATTTTTATATAAGCTGTCTGCACGTAAAAACATAAAATCTCTCTTCATCTCTGATGGGAGCAAATCCTGGTTTAATCTGATAAGTTTATATACCAGCTCATGATTCCCTGAATACTGCAAAGCAAGGCACGCCAAGAATAATGCCCTATATGCTTTTATGCTATCAGTATTTTTGTAAGCCTCATAAAGATCATAAAAACCTTTATATGCATCATTGAAATTCCCTTTATCAGCAGATTCGATATTCCTGATTATTTGATGATTGTAATCAGCGACTTCAACTGGATAACCTACAGTAATATTAACAACTACTATACTAAACAAAAGAACACTTTTAAACAAACGTTTCAATATTGCCTCTCATATTATTAATAGTTTTATTGATGATTTATTTGAAATCCGATATTTGCTTTAATAAAAAAATGTTGTCCCCACCCGAAGTTATAAACTCAGGAGACTGTTCTCCCCCGTAAGATTTCAATATTGAGGTGACATGATAATCAATATCTTTAAGAGACACTTTTTTCCCAGGAAAAGTTACATTACCTGTCAAAAATTCGATTAATGCCCCGGTAAATAGACTATATTTCTCGCCACTACGTTCATAAGCTGATTTACCTTGAGCTGTTGAGAAACATATTGCAGTATTATTTAAACCGTATGCATCAATTCTTCTATTTAGAATTTTAGGCTCAGTTCTGTCTTCGAATGTCTTACCATCTTCAAAAAGAAAGTTGCGGCAAGTATCAATGAATATAATAAACTCGCACTCTCTTTTTTGAAGTCTCATCCCTGTATCGAGCAATTCCTGGAAAGAGATACCTGATTCTTTGTAATTATTAACATTTGATTCCTGTAGAAGAAAATAAAATTCTCCTACATCATTAATCATACCATGTCCGGAGAGAAATAATAACACCTTGCTTCTCTTTCTACAGCTTGTTGAAACTTCTTGAAGTTTATTTAAAACAGAGTCCCGCTTCTCTAAATAATTCCAATCGGCAATAGAAGAATCTGTATACTTATAAGTTGATATATTTGAATAAATGTCGTTCTGTAATTTCAGGATATTGATAAAGCTATCAACATCATTTCTAGGGCACGAGAGTTTACTCATTGATATATAATCCTGAACTGCAACACCAAAAACATGCAACTCCGATAGTGACGGGACAAATTCAACAGTAGAAATTATCGGATGTGCATAATCATCCTTCAACTTTGATCTGATTGTAATACTGTGATTTTTCCCAAGGCTGTTTTTTAAGATAATATTAAAAGAATAAAAACCGGGAGAAAACATCCCTTCAATATGATGTTGTTTCTGATTCTCAACAAAAATTCCTATCTGATCAACAGCTTTTTTAACCTCAATCTCAAGTTTTAAAAATTCATCTGATATTCTGCTTTTGTCTACAGGCTTTTTAATATCTAATCTATCCGGATCAAACTTATCATCCTCTTTTAATTCATGCAAATATTTATAATTTATTGTTTCACTAATGTTAACATTTGCATTATGATTGCATGCTTTAAAATTGCCGGACAGTGAGGCCGTTAAAATTTGAGAATTTATTCCTTTTTCTGATACTCTGCCAATAAAAACTCTTTGTATTTCTTTATTATCACCTTTAATTTCATGATAATAAAACTCTTCAGGATTATAACTTTTATCAAAGCATTCTTTCACTATTCCATAATCTGATTCACCAGGCATACAAATAATCATGCCGGTTAAATTCTCCGGGAATATATCATTCAGATCAGTAAATCTACATGCTAATTTCTCATAACCGTTTTCATTCCTTATTTTATCGAACGTAACAAGATTGTATCCTGGATAATTCATACTAATAAAAATTCCTTCATTTATCCGCCATACCTCTTCAGCGATTTCAAAGATGAATTTTGAAATTAATGAAATATTGCTGTTCTCTAAACTATTCCTACCAGACGCCGGTATTTTCAATTCACAAATAACACGGCCATCTAATGTATTACGTATAATTCCATTTCTGCAGGATATTATTTTTTTAACCTCTGAATAAAAGTCCGTCATCATAATATCATCAAAATCCGGTTTTACCTTTTCTATAAGACTAATGCAGATATAGAAATGATAAAAAGCTGTATCTTTTTCATTTTTGATTGAAGCAATCAACCCTGGCATTATAGAAAGTGTATCGGAAACAGACAGATAATTCCAGGGGGAAATATTTTGATCTGAAATGTAATTTATTGCATTATGCAATTTATAAAACGGGTTGTTTAAATTTTTTTTATCCATAAAGTATTGAGGAATTAATTCCGCATCATCCCTCCTCATAAGAAGATTAATTTCTCCTGTCTGCAGATTATTCAGAATTTCAATATTTGAAATATCATTAACCATTATCGACTGATCTGAATCTTTATATTTCAATAATAAACAATTCAAATTACTTTTATCAAAACTCATTGACTCAAATAGAGGTAGTTTTCTTCTTTTCAGAATTTCATCATACAATCCGTACTCATTATTATTAATCCTTTTTAAAATATCATTCTCCAGACGATATGAATCATCTTTTATGATCTTTAGAAATTCCTCAACAGTCTGGTATTGATCAACATAATAAAAAAAACAGATATACAT